>NZ_JACSWB010000173.1 GCF_016888135.1 Leptolyngbya sp. CCY15150 | reverse complement strand
CTCTCCACGAAAGCACTCCAGCGGTGCTATAGTCAGATTGCTAATCTGTTGTACGGTTTAGGTCGTACCGAGGGTTCGAATCCCTCTCTCTCCGTTCTAACAAGCGTTTCAGCTCATTTACATAACCGCAATTTCCCTCAGGTTTTCCCACCTTTTGACCGCTCATTAGGAGTGTTTTAAGGCATTTTGGGGGGAGATTGGGGGGACAAATTTTGGCGATCGCCCCATTCCTGCCCTCACAAGTCTCTATCGAAGGTGTTTTCGTCTACCTTTAGAGAGAGACTATAATTGATTGCAAGTTCATTCAAACCTTGGCGGGGAAACAGGTGACCGAGGAAACACAAGCACCTACCAAAGTCTTTATCAGCTATAGCTGGGACTCAGAAGATCACAAAGAACGTGTGTTGGCGTTGGCAAACACGCTGCGAAAACCTTGGGGAATAGAAACTGATATAGATCAATACGTTAGAGCTAAGCCCCCATTTACTCCTCTACAGGGTTGGGAATTGTGGATGGAAAAAAGGATTGAATGGGCTGAGTTTGTGCTGATAGTTTGTACGGAAACCTATCAGCGGCGATTTAGAGGGAATGAAGAACCTGGGATTGGACAAGGAAGCACCTGGGAAGGAACGATCATCAGGCAGCATCTTTACAATAATCAGTTGGTATGTACTAAGTTTATCCCCGTTGTCTTTTCGTCTCAAGACCTGAAGCATATTCCTATTATTTTTAATGGAAACGATAAATATATTCTTGAAGATGAAAAAAGCTTTGGGGAACTGTGTTATCGCCTCAACAAGAAGCCTGTCGTTACAATGCCAGAAGTTGCGATAGCGAAATTACAAGCACCTCCGGCACCAAAATTCTTCCTACCCCAAACATCGCAGACAGAACCACCATCAGTTTTTCTAGATGTTGCTGAAATTCGAGCGCAAGATGCTATTAAGCTAGAGTCGGAGTTAGAGAAGACTTCAGTTAATGCACAAACAAGTGACTGCACCCGATCAGAGAGCCTGCTGAAGTTAGAAGAACTCCTGAAGACAGAAAAAATCAAAGAAGCAGATGAGCAAACCAGAAAGCTCATTTTGATGGAAAACCAAAATAAGCCTTTAACTGCTCCTGAAATTAGGCAGCTTCCTTTGGGCTTACTTAGCAATATTGATCGTCTTTGGATGGAATATAGTGCCGGAAAGTTTGGGTTGAAAGTTCAGCAGCAGATGTGGCAAAAAATTCAGGAGCCAGAAAAACCACGCTTTAACCTCTTTGCCAAAAAGGTAGAGCCATTAACTGAATCACAGGTATGGAACCGATTGGGATGCTTAGTGGGCTGGCGTAGTGATGATGAAAAGCTGTTACTAGATGCAAAGATTGATTTCTCGATCAAGGCTCCTTCGGGCTGTTTTCCTCGGACTCGATCGTGGTTACATGGTGGTTATGGAAATACTGTGAAGCAGTTTGTGGTGTTAATGGAGCGAGTAGCACAAATGGAGTGAAATGGGTTTGTATAACAGCTTGTGAGGCTAGGTTTTAGAGTTTAAACTAAATGGGATCTGAGCTGGCTTGAAAGCTTGCAGCTATATAATTTTGGTTAAGACAGTCTTTGCGCTCAACCCTTATGTCGGACACGATTGAAGTCTTCATTTCTTACTCCAAGCAAGACAAAGCGTTGCGTGATGGATTGCTTTCTCACCTGCGTCCCCTTGAGGGGGCAGGTATTATCACTTGGCACGATCGCCAAATTCTGCCAGGGACGCAGTGGGACGCAGAGATCAAAGCACGCCTCAATGCCGCAGATATCATTTTGCTGCTAATCAGTGCCGACTTTTTGGATACAGACTACTGCACTCAAGTTGAGATTCCAGCAGCATTGCGGCGACATAAAGCGGGCGAAGCCATAGTAATGCCTGTCATTTTACGCTCCTGTGCCTGGAGGTTTACTCCCTTAGCACCCATCCAGGCATACCCTGAAAAGGCTAAGCCTATCGTAAGCTGGGATCATATCGATGAGGCTTATACGAATGTGGTAGATAGCGTCGATCTCGCCGCAACAAAGATTAAGGAACGACGTAGCCAGCAGCGGGCAGAGCAGGAGCGAATTCAGCGAGAGCGGCAACGACAGGCGGAAGAACAGGAGAGACTGCGCCAAGCCGAGCAATTGAGACAGCAGCAAGCGGCAGAAGAAGCAAGGCTTAAACAGCGAGAATTAGAGCAACAGCAGCAGGAACAACTCAAACAAGCAGCAGCCAGAAGCAAGCAACTAGCCACACAGCAAAACCAATCGTCTGAGGCTACCAAAGGAGATTATGCTCAGTTAGAAGCTTTGCTAAAGGCAGGGAAATGGAAAGAGGCAGACCGGGAGACTGCTCAGCAGATGTACCAGGTCATGGGACGACAGAGCCAAGGCTGGCTGCGAGTTGAGGATGTACATCTATTTTCCTGTGCCGACCTGCGGGCGATTGATCAACTCTGGGTGACGCACAGTAAAGGCAAGTTTGGCTTCAGCGTCCAGAAAAAGATTTGGGAGCAGTGCGGTAGCCCCACAGAGGACAATAGGCAATGGGAAAAGTTTGGGGAAGCGGTGGGTTGGCGATCGAGAGGGCTTCTGGGAATCGGAGCGAGATGGGGGATTTACTCCCTGGATGATAGCTCTGCCGCTCCTCGGGGGTACTTTCCGGCTTGGTGTGGGGGTGGTCCTTTTGAGGTGTTTGTTGATTATTCTTCTAGGGGGTTTGGTCAAGGGGCGGTTGGTTCAGTGAAGGTGTGGCAGTTGGCGGGTCTTCTCTTCTCTCGCACGAAGATGTGTAAACTCTAGCCTTTAACAGTTTCAGGCGCTCCCAAAGATTTGTAGTAGCCTTCTTACCTAACCTATGAGTTGCATTTCAGCCATTCATTACTAGTTCCAGCCCACCCTACTCTTTGAGTCACTGGCATTACCCACTCTACCGAATGCTATATTCTATGCAATTTCCCTCAAATCTTGCCGGAGAAATAGGTGATCGAGCAAGCGACAAGAGTCTTTATCAGCTATAGCTGGGACTCAGAAAAGCAAAAAGCAGACGTGTTAGCTTTAGCAAATGAGCTACGAGTGAATTGGGGTGTGGATGCAGAAATAGACCAATATGTTCGAGCTGAGCCTCCATATACTCCAGAACAAGGATGGGATCTATGGATGCAGGAAAAGCTTGAATGGGCTGAATTTGTGCTTATAGTCTGTACAGAATCTTACAAGCGACGATTTGAGGGAAAGGAAGAAGTTGGTAAAGGCATGGGTGTTTCATGGGAAGGAACGCTTATTAGACAGGAAATTTATAATACTCAATTGAAGAGCACCAAGTTTATTCCAGTCGTATTTTCTTCCACTGATTTAGCCTATGTTCCTTTAGTCTTGAGGTCTAAGGACATATATAGTCTCGAAAATAATGAAAGCTATAAGGAGCTTTGCTATCGTCTTAGAAAGCAGCCTATCGTAATAAAACCGGAAGTAGGAGAGATAAATTTAGATTTGCCTTCTGGATTAATGTTCCTTCCTCCTTCTTCTCAGGAAAAACCACGGATAGTCAATACTGTGATAAACAGAAGAGTTTTCTTTAGCTTTCATTACCAGCGAGATATCTGGCGAGTCAATGTTGTACGCAACCATGCCAAGGTGAAAAGTGGCTATCAAGAAGCGGGTTACTGGGATTGCTCCCTTTGGGAATCAACCAAGAGGACAGGTGAAATTTCGCTCAAACGACTGATTGATTCAGGCTTGCAAAATACATCTGTTACTGTTGTGCTGATTGGTACAGAGACATCCGAACGCCAGTGGGTCAACTATGAAATTGAGGAAAGTTATAATCGAGGCAATGGAATGCTGGGGATATACATTCACAACATTAAGAACATAACTGGAAGAACTGACTTGAGAGGGAAAAATCCCTTTGATAGCTTCATAGTTGAGCAGCCAAGTCGATTTGCCTATATGTCAAAGCCACAAATTAGAATGTCACAAATTTACCCAACTTATGATTGGGTAAATGATGGCGGATACAATAACTTTAGCAAGTGGGTTGAAGATGCAGCAAGGGCTGCGGGTCGATAATTAATAAGCTTCCTATGGCGACGCTGGCAGTGGCACAACCAGAAGCAAAATTGTGATCAAGAACGTAATTAAGTAAGGCAGGTTTGCCCAGGATTTGAGCGTGTTAGGAATCTGTCCGAGGAATTTAGTTGAGTTATCGGGTTTGAGAAAATTCCCTTTAACTTTCTCGATCCATTCTTGATCTTCAGGAACGATATACCCACTCAAAATTCGAGCTAATCGATTAAAATTATCGCGAAACTTCCGCTCCAGATATAAGTAGTAAATATCCAGAACCCCGAATAGCGCAAAAGCGACAAATGCCAACACAAATAACGCCGCACTTTGATTGGTAAATCCAAAGCCTGCGATCGCTGCCCACACCGTTAAGCCAACCTTCTTAATTTCTAGTGAATTGTTCGCCATACGAGCGATCGCACTTTGCAACATTTCAGTTTGCTTGATCAAATAGTCCTGATTCTTTTCAATCCAGTCTGAAACGTTAGTCGGCATAGTTTTGATGTATAAGGATAATTGCCCAAATGTAAGGTTTTAGTCTGTACTTTTGAAGAGTATTTTATGCAGCTTCAAGTATCCAATTTGACAAGCTGAATACTCGCAAGATTCTAAATACTGAAATGGATGCCATTCATTTTTAGCGATCGACTCCATGTAAGTACCATCCTGTTGAGCTACATCGGGTTTCATGTTTGTGACATCAGCATAGTACATATAGCAGATCTCATTCACCTGAGTTCCCACAATATAATGCCCCAGCGGTGCAGCCTGAATCCGGTATCCCGTTTCCTCATACACTTCTCGTTGAGCAGCCGCTTCCGGCGACTCCCCCTCCTCTAACGCTCCTGTCACTGGACAGGGAAATAGCCTGAACTGTCCATCCACCTCTTGATTGTCAATACAAAGGTGCTGGTGGCGAATTAATACCTCACACTGGTTAGGATTTTTGCCACTTTTTCTGAGCAAAAATACGGCAATAGAGTCTTTCCCTTTGCGCTCTAGATAGTGAAATCCTCTGGGAGACTCCTTAACTGAGATCCACTGAGTACTAAAGATGACTCTATCCATTACTTGTGATCCACATCTTTCGATACCTCAAATTGATGTTTGAATGCACGAAGGACTCAGGAGGGCGATCGCCCTCCAGTCGCCAAGATCCTAACACCGTTTCAAGAACAGGAGAGAGCCTAGAAAGTGCCCTCTCAAACGGTCAAGGGCTTTTTGCAGCGGTCAATTACGCATTAGAATTAAAAACAGAGGTTGCAAATACCACTAGGGTTTACCATGACTTAACACGGAACATCATGGAGACGACGGGGGGTGAATGATCAACGGGTTTGAACTTTCTGACCATGCCCTATCTCAAATGCAAGAGCGAAACATCTAACCATCTTGGCTCACTGAAATCCTTTCGTCTCCCGATCGGCTTTTGCTCTTTGCCGATCCTCACGGCAACACCCACTATTTAAAGCAGATTGCAGATTTTTAGGGTAGATGGTTGCGAGTTATTGTCAACCCAACGGTTAATCCCCAACGAATTGTCACAATCTTTTTTGATAGGAGAGTCAAATGAAGTTAACTGTTCATAAAGACGATGATGCCCTGTACTTGCGCCTAGATGATACCCCCATCATCGAGTCCGAAGAAGTAAGCGATGGCATTATTTTAGATTACAATGCTGATGGTAAAGTGGTTGGCATTGAAGTGCTTTACATCAGTCAACGCAGTCCTAACTCCTGGCAACACATTCTTTTAGAAACAACGGTTTAGCAGTCGAGAGTGAATTGGTTGGTTTTCCTAGAAAAATAAATTATGACTCAATTGAGTCCGCCCTCCAGTCGCCAAGAGCCTAACACCGTTCTAAGAACAGAAGAAAGTCTAGGAAGCGATCGCTTCCCCCATAACACCAAGGGCGATCGCTGGGTTATATTAAATCTGACTCAACACCTTTCTTGTCGCAGCAACCTGTAGTGTAGGCGATGGGCTTCTTTTACAAGCATTACTGCTCACTGAATTAGGCTCCAAAATCTGTAGGATCAATTCCAGGATTGAACACTTGTTTGAATTTAAAACCCATGGATATCTTGACAGAGTGCGATGATCTCAAAACCCAACTCGATGCTCTGCGACCCTTAGACCCTGACCTTCTCAAAAACCTACGAGACGTCTATACCGTTCGCCTCACCTACAACTCTACTGCCATTGAAGGCAACACCCTCACCGAAACCGAAACCCAAATCGTGATCGAAAAAGGCATTACCATCGGCGGTAAATCCCTTCAAGACCATCTAGAAATTATCAACCATGCCGAAGCCCTTGATCTTGTGCGCGACCTCGCCCAAGCTAATACCCCCATCACCGAATGGGAAATACGCCAGATTCATAGCCTAGTCTGCAAAGGTGAGAACCGTGCAGGTACCTACCGCATCGTTAATGTCATGGCTGCAGGCACCAACTACCGCTACCCCGACGCCATTCAAGTACCCGACCTCATGGCTGATTTCAGTGGCTGGTTATCCCAACCCCACTCGCTGCATCCCATCGAAGTCGCCACCGAAATCCACGCCCGCTTGGTGACCATCCATCCTTTCACCGACGGCAACGGTCGAGTTGCTCGCCTGTTGATGAATCTCCATCTCTTGAGAACGGGTTATCCCCTCGCTATTGTGCAAGCTGCTGACAGAGTTGCCTACATTGATGCTGTGGTGGCTTGGCAAACTGGTAACCCCCAACCTCTATTCCATCTGGTGGCTAACTGCGTAAAACTATCGGCCGTGGAAATTCTCAGCCTAGCCAGCTAGAGGGATGCTCCCCTACTCACCATGCAACAGACGCTATGGATGCAGATATCCCTCAATTAACAGATCTGATCCAATCAACTGCCAAGACATGCGTTCAAGGGCGATCGCTTCTGTCATCTGCGTCAGCCCTAGGTCACCCACCGGTGAAGGAGCTTGGCTGCCACCAATAATTTTCGGTGCAACAAACGCCCACACTTTTTGAATAGCTCCATCAGCGATCGCCTTTGCTGCCAACACCCCACCACATTCCCACAGCACCATCAGATGATCGCGATCGTAGAGATGGTGCATCACTGCCGCCGGGGTAAGTTCTGCTAATTCCACCACCTCAACGCCCTGGCGACGCAGGTGGTCTTGCCGGTCAGGGGCTTGCCCTGTTTCTGTGATCACTAAGGTGGCCGCCTGATCCGTATGCCAAAGATGGGCTTCCATGGGTAATGCCATGGAACGGCTGAGCACCACCCGCAGAGGATTGCGATCGCTCTGACCGTGGCTGGTCAACCGAGGGTTATCTTGCCGCACCGTATGGCCGCCTACAATCACCGCATCACAGCGCGATCGCAGTTGATGGACGTGGGTGCGGGCTGCGGAACCGGTCACCCAGGCGCTATGACCGCCCGTTGCGGCAATTTTGCCATCCAGGGTCATAGCATATTTCAAGATACCAAAGGGACGATGGTGCAAGATACGATGCACAAACGCTTCGTTGAGGGTTTGGCAAGCTGCCTCTTCCACGCCCACCATTACGTCAATTCCCGCCTGCTGCAGCCGAGCGATTCCAGTTCCCGCCACTTTAGGATTAGGATCCACCATCCCCACTACCACCCGCGCTACCTGTGCGTTGATCAAGGCTTCGGTGCAGGGGGGCGTCCGTCCGTAATGGTTACAGGGTTCTAGGTTGACGTAGACCGTGGCCCCTTGGGCGCGATCGCCGGCTGCCCGCAAGGCAAATACTTCTGCGTGGGGTTGGCCAGCCTGGGGATGAAAACCTTCCCCGACAATGTGGCGATCGCGCACCACCACCGCGCCCACTAAGGGATTGGGAGCTGTGCGTCCGGCGGCAGACTGGGCCAGGTCTATGCAGCGCTGCATCATGCTTTGGTCAACGTCTAGGAGACTGGATGCATCCATGAATAAGACTACCTGTTATTGAGAGTTCCGGTGTTAGAATAACTCCAATCTAGAATCTACGGCAGTTTTGCCACGTTCTAACCTAGTTGCTGGCAGCTCAGCATTCTTGCATGGACGTGGGAAATGACCTCTAGATGTTACTCCTAGACAAAGGGCTGCTTGGGCATCATCCAATAGTACATCGTCTAAATTCGGCATGATCACTCCAGTTCGTCGAACGTTTAATCAATTCTGTCAACGATGTAGGCGTCCATCCCTGCGGATTGTGCTGATCGTTCCATTTGTGGTACAAATCGTTGCAGCGGTGGGCATTACTGGATATTTATATTTCTACAACAGCCAGCAAGTTGTTGATAGCCTCGTGCAAGATCTGTTAGGAGAAATCAACGAGCAGGTTCAGGGAAAACTAGAAAATTATTTATCCGTCCCCCATACAGTCAACCGCATCAATGCTGATATCCTATCTCAGGAATTGATTGATTTAGACGATTTATCAGCGATTGAAGACTATTTATTAGAGCGCCGTCGCCAATTTGACGATCTCATTTTTATAGCTGTGGCGCTGCGAAACGGTAATTATCTTGGTATTGGCGATCGCCAAGGCTCAGGGCTAACTCTAGGTATCATTGATCAAGAGATAGGCAGGCAAACTAGACTTTGGCAGATTACTCCTACAGGCGATCGCTTACAGGAACTTGATTCATTGCCAGATTTTGATCCTAGAGAACGTAGCTGGTATCGTGTCGCCGTAGAAGCTGGAGGTTCCTTCTGGGCCGAACCTTTTTTTGCCTATGATACTGGAGACTTGCTGCTATCAGCGTCAGAGCGGATCTATGATCAAGAGGGTAACTTTGTGGGAGTTGTGACGGCAACTCTGAGCCTAGAACAGATTAGTAATTTTTTGTCTGAATTAACGATTGGTAAAACAGGTCAGGCGTTCATCGTAGATCGCCAAGGACGGTTGATTGCTAGCTCGATGGAATCGGGGGTCGAAGAGTCAGATACGGAACGATTAGAAGCGATCGCTAGTTCTGATCCCATGACCCGCGAGGTTGCGCGCTACATTGAGTCAGAGCTGGGTGAATTTTCTACCATTCGCCATAGCTCCACCCTCACACCTCGCATCAATAACCAAGTTTTATCTGTTCAGGTTCATCCCTTCCAAGACAGCAGTGGATTAGACTGGCGGGTGATTATTGTGGTGCCTCGGTCAGATTTTACCCAGGTTATGCTGGATAATAACCGCACTATCGTACTTTTTTGTGTATTAGCACTTGTGATCGCGATCGCCATTGGTATTCGCACGACGCGCTGGCTGGTGGCACCGGTTTCCCAGCTCGTGCGTGCAGCAACGTCCCTATCTCAAGGAGACTGGAGCCAGGAGGTTGATACCCAACGCACCGATGAAATTGGGGTTTTGGCCCAAGCGTTTGACGAAATGCGATCGCAACTGAAGCAAGCACAAAAGGATTTGGAACAAAAGATTGCTGAGCGCACTCAGGCTCTGCAGGAGTCTGAGGAAAAATTCTCCAAAGCTTTTCGCCTTTCGCCTGAGCCGTTGGCGATCGTGGCCTATGAATCAGGACAGATCCTGGATGTCAACGATAGTTTTTTAACCCTCAGCGGCTACATCCGCGAGGAAGTCATCGGTAAAACTGGGATTGAACTCAATCTCTGGGCTTGTCCTCAGGATCTAGAGACTGCCATTTGCTACATTGAGGCGCAAGGTACGGTGCGCAATATGGAAATCCAGTATCGGATCAAGTCTGGCACTTTGCGCACGGTCTTATTCTCTGCTGAAGTGATTGAACTGAACCGTGAGCCTTGTGTACTCTGCGTTCTCAGCGACATTACCGAGCTTAAGCAGGTGGAAGCTGTTCTGCAGGAGGCTAAAACCGCCGCCGAGTCAGCTAATAAGGCGAAGAGTACATTCTTAGCTAACATGAGCCACGAGTTACGAACGCCCCTCAATGCCATTCTTGGCTTTACGCAGTTAATGCAGCGCAATTCTGCCTATGCCGCCGCCACGCCAGAATTAACCATCATCAGCCGTAGTGGGGAACATCTGCTGGCCTTAATCAATGACATTTTAGATATGTCAAAAATTGAAGCAGGACAGACGACCCTAGATCTAGCCACCTTTGATCTTGCTGCCCTCTTAAAAACTCTAGAGGGTATGTTAAGGCTGCGAGCTAAGTCTAAAGGGTTGTTGCTTACCTTTCAGAACTACACCTCAAAACCCTATTATCTAATCGGGGATGAACAGAAACTGCGGCAGGTGCTGATTAATCTCCTGGGCAACGCCATTAAGTTTACCGATCGCGGCTCCGTGACTCTTGAGGTCATCCCCCAAGAACCCCCCACTCCCTCAGACTATCCTTCAGAGCATCACGTGCTCCTACAGTTCACCATCAGCGACACGGGATCAGGGATTGCCGAGGAAGATGTCGCGCGACTATTTGATCCCTTTGTGCAAACCACCGCAGGGCGGCGATCGCATCAGGGTACAGGGCTGGGGCTAGCGATCAGCCAAACCTTTGTGCAGTTGATGGGAGGAACGATCCAAGTCCATAGTGTGGTGGGTCAGGGCAGTCAATTCCAGTTTTGTATTCCCATTCAGCGGGCTACCGCAGCCGATATCCAAGCTACCCAGCCCCCGCGCCAAGTGGTCGGTCTAGCGCCCAATCAGCCTCGCTACCGTATGTTGATCGTGGATGAAGTTCCTGAAAATCGTCTACTTCTACGGGCTCTGCTGGAACCTATTGGGTTTGAGATTATTGAAGCCCATCACGGCCAGGCAGCGATCGCCCAATGGCAAACCTACGCGCCCCACCTGATTTGGATGGACATGCGTATGCCGGTGATGGATGGTTATGAAGCTACGCGCTTGATCAAGTCTACGCCTGAGGGAAAAGACACTATCATTATTGCCCTCACAGCTAGCGCCCTGTCCCAAGATCGAGAGAAGATTTTGGGCATCGGCTGTGATGATTTCATCCGCAAGCCCTTTCGGGAAGCTGAGATCTGGGAGGCGATCGCCCACCATTTGGGCGTGGTTTATGTCTATGCCGATCAACGCTCATCCGGTCGAGACAGCGCCAACTCAACGACCTCCCAGCAGGTAGCGGCGGATGACTTGCGGATCATGCCCCAAGCCTGGATCGAGCGCCTCCATGCCGCTGCCATCAGCGGAGATGATGTTCTAGCCCTGCAGCTCGTGCAAGCTATACCAGCAGATCAGCAGAGGTTAGCGATCGCCCTCACCGAGTTGATTCAGACCTTTCGCCTCGATACCCTGAGTGATCTGACCCAAGACATCGCCGCATCACCAGATCGGGGAGAACAGCGTTGACTTACGTCAGATCACGTCACCTAGGCTCGCCTATCCCGGATCTTTGACCGGTTCACCGACCTTAGCTGCTGGCTTACCCAACCCGCGCAAACTGTTCATAATGGTGCTGTTTTGGAAAAAGTCGCTGAGGAGATGCGGGGGATCGGGATCGGGCTTGCGCTGCACCACCCGCCGCAGTCGCCACAGCATAAAGGCCTTCAGCCAGACAATATCGGTGGCTGCTGCATAGAGCCAGCCGTGGTTTTTCACGAAGTAGCGTCGCCGTGAATCAAACCAGTAGGTGGGCAGGCGTTTGGGGCGATCGGTGCGCACCGTGACGCCGGTACTTTGTCCGGCTATGTGCATCACCCGACTTTGGGGCACATACCAACAAAGCCAACCGGCCCGCCGCGCCTGCAGGCAAAAATCGGTTTCTTCGTAATACAGAAAATAGCCCTCGTCCATCAGCCCGATCTCTTCAAAGACCTGGCGGCGCACCATCATGCTGGCTCCGGGTAGCCAATCCACTTGAGCCTCTTCGTTGCTCATTTCCCGAGGTACGACCCAGCGGTTCAACAGTTTGCTGACCAAGCCAATCCGTAGCCCAGAATCTAGCTCACTCAGCAACGAGGGAAACCGGAAGGCGATGGGCCAAGGCGATCCATCGGCATTTTCTAAACCACTGCCGCAGATGCCCACCTTTTCATGCTGCTCCATAAACTCCACGAGGGCCCAGATGGCACCGGGGCGGGCGGCGGTATCGGGGTTGAGCAACAGGAAGTAATCCGGTGGATCAGAGGATTGTAGCGCTGGACGTACCGCGATGTTGTTGCCATAGGCATAGCCACCGTTATGCCCTGAGGGAATCAGCGTGGCCCAAGAGTCCCACTGATTCTCCGCGATCGCTGCCTGCAGATACTCCACCGAATCATCGCCCGACTCATTATCCACCACCGCCACCCGGATACTGGGATGGGTTTGCACCTCCTCAACCAGCGATCGCAATCCATCTACCACTAACCGCGACGTGCGATAGTTGACGATCACCACTAAGACCGACGGGTCGTTTACTGCAAGGGAATCACTTATGGTCATAGAACCTGTCATAGAACTCGTGTTTTATACCAACCAATGCAACCTGAAATTCGGCTCATTTAGTCTCATCAGGTCTGCTGTAAGGTCTGTTCAATATAGCTGTGGATACGCTGCGTCATGTCTTCAACAGCGGGTTCTTGCAGCATACTGGCATGACCACCAGCCACATCATAGACCTTCACGTCCTGGGCAGTCAGATCGCCCCATCCCAGCAGATTATCCACAAATCTACAAATATGGGGTTCATTATCGCCCTCGCCCGTGGTGGCTCGCAGCAGCAGCAGTTCTCCCTGATAGAGTTTCTTGGGCTTATACTCCTCGGCAGACAACAGGTAGACCGTGCGCACCGGCAATCCCTTGAGGAATTTGGGCAGCGGCGCTTGGCGATCGAGGTAAAAGCGCATCAGCTTAAACTGGAGGCGATCGCTGGCCTTCTGGATCCGAGATTGGGTTTCGTAGCGCACCAAGTTAGAGGCCTTGGTCACAACTTTCACCGCAATGCCTAGGAGACGTTCATGGAGCGGTCGGCGGCTCTCCTCCTCTAGGGCCTGGGTGAACCGATTGAGCCGCTGGCTGGCAATGCGTCCCACCTTTTCTTGAGCATGGATGTAGGCAGCATCCATCAAGGCAACCAAGGCAACGGTTTGCCCCTGGGCTTCAAGCTGACAGGCTATTTCAAACGACAGAACGCCACCGGCACACATCCCCCCGAGCAAATAGGGACCTTCTGGCTGCACCTGACGGATTTGCTGGATATAGTAGGCAGCCATGTCTTGAATGCGCGTATGCAAAATGGGAAAACCAGGACGGCTGAGCGGCTGAATGCCATAGACCGGGCGGGGGGCTAGGCGTTTGGCTAAATTTCGATAGAGCAAGGTTTCACCGTCGCCATCATGGATGAGAAACAGCGGTGGGCTGGCATCTCCAGACTGCAAGAGGATCAGGGAGGTTGGCTCGCCGGTTTGTGCCTCACGGTGGTCGAGACGCTGGGCCAGCTTTTGAATGGTAGGCCGCTCTAGCAGGGTGGTCAGCGGCAGACGCTCCCCAAACCGCTGCTCGATCTGCACCACCACCTCAACAGCGAGCAAGGACGTTCCCCCTAGATCAAAATAGTCGTCCGTGATGCCCACGGTTTTGAGATTGAGCAGATCTGACCAGAGGTCTACCAAAATCGTCTCGGTCTCAGTGTTCGGCGCAACGGCGGTATACCCTAGGTCTGGGCGATCGCCTTTGCCTTGGCGGCGAATGTGCTGCAGCACCTGGGTGGGCGATCGCAGCTCGGTAGCAATCATCTGCAACCGTTCAGATGGACTGCCCTGGGATTGGGATGATGGAGATTTGGGTTTAGACGAGGCTGTATCAGAGCGATCGTTGGTTGGATTGTAGGTAAGATTTGCCGCATAATCCGTGGGAAACTCAAAGCAAAACCCCTCATCGGTAGTCTGCTGAAACTCTGCACCACAGCGCTCTAGGAAGCTGAGGGCCGGTTGATTTTTCTTTGAAGGAATAAATAACAAACGCACCGTGGATAGCCCTTGCCGCTGGGCTATTTTCCCTAGTTCACTCAGCATTTGATATTCCACGCCACGGCCCAGCACTCGGCAACTGAGCAAAAAGGTATCGACCTCTAGGGCTCCGCTGCGAGGGCCAAAAATCATCACTCCCACCAGACCATAGTCCCCAAAGCGATCGCTCACTTCAACGGCGCGACAGTTCAGACCTTGGGCAGCCAGTTGCTGCACATCGGCCTCAGAGCGGCGGCGGGTGGTGCAGTTAAACTGATTGGTGCGCTGGGTGAGCTGGGCCACCCGCGACTGTTGCTCCGCCGTTGGAGCTGTCATGGTGGTGGACAAGTCTAAACTGGCGAGAAACACCTCAAGGGAGGGAGCTTCTTTTTCTAAGCGCGATCGCGCCACGTTTTGTTGATAGAGCGCCGTGCGCTTGCGGTCTTCCTCGGTCACCCGTAAGTGGTCAAAGGCCCAGACATGCTCTAGGAATGCCGGGATGTCTGTTTCATTCTTCGGTAATTGTAGGGACAAAACCTCCGGACAGTTGAGCCGCACCTCCGCACATTCCACCGGGTTATCGTCTATAAAAATAAAGCTATCGAGACCGAGATTGAGATCCTCCGCCAAGGATTGAATATTCCCCGACTTCGGCAGCCAATTCACCCGCCAACTGACCAGGTGATCTAGCTTGAGCGGCATGTCTGTGCGCTGCTCAAACACCTCCATCACATCGGCTTCATTGTTTTTGCTGCAGAGACATAGCACCATCCCTGCTTCCTGCTGCTCAATCATGAACCGCTGCAGGGTCTGAAAAGCATCGGTCACCTGAATGCCATCTACGCCATCTTCGCCCACAATCCCCTTCCAGATGGTGTTGTCGCAGTCCAGCACAATGACCTTATAGGGCGATCGCTTAATGGCATAGATGCGCCGAGCGAGGGTGGTGCCGAGGGTGGCAAAAAAGTCGGGCGTGAACGGAATATGTCCGAGGCGATCGCGCTCAGGGTCATAAACCGACGTCGATCCATAGCGCTCAAAGTCGGGCGATCGCAGCAGGTGGAAGTTGCTGGCACTACCGAGTTCTGCTTCAATCTGATCTTCAATGGCTTGAAACGCGATCGCCCAGTCTGGATGCTCTTGGATCGCGGGTGACGAGGGACAAATACCCAGAATATAGGCGGAGGAAGACTGCCCTAGAGCAGTCTGAAACGCCTGGATCAAGTCCTGGGCATTGCGCTGCACATCGGCTAGGCGATCCGCATCGCTCATCTCGTCCGATGATTGGTTAAAGCGCCACCAGTCTTCAAAGCGCAGCAGCACCACATTCACCCCTGTTTGATTGTCCGCCATCAAACTCGTGGGGTTGAGTAACTGCTGAAAGACTTGGTTATAGGGTGTAAACTCTACTGATGCTGGCAAGGCCAGCTTGTCTATCCAAAACGCTAATGATTCCTCTAACGGCTCGGCTGTAAACGTTGCCGCGACAGCAACTGTGTACTGAAGACGAGTGGTGGTGGAGACTGGAGTTTGAGTGGACTGCATCACGCTTCTCAAAAGTTATAGATAGTAGAGTGCTAGCACTCTTAAATTACCCAATCCCACCCAATAGTGAACGCAGATGGAACGGTGAATTTACTGGCTTAGCAACCTGGTTACCTGATCAACGGTGTATCCCCTCACTCTAGCCCTCTCCCCAAAGGAGGAACCATGATCGATTCGCCTGCGTTTTTCTCCCGAACCAGGAGGACAACCGAATCTATTTAAAACAACGGCGATCTGGCTCCCTTTTTTAGGAGAGAAGGGTAGGACTAGGGGCTTTCAACCATCAGCTTCTGTGGTTTGTTAGTCAAGCATGGCAGAGATATATGCTCAGCGCATCATCCTTAGGAATACATCAGGTGATCAGCAAGATAGACTTTTTGAGCATGCAAGCATCCCAAACGTCAAGGTCATTATAGCTACCGTACTCAAGGATGCCGAACAACTGCCGGGTAAATCCACTTAGCCTCATACAATCTTTGCAATGTGTGAAGTTATGTTAAGAGTTGCCCCAGGTAGCCCCAAACGGTAGCACCTTCTTGCATTTTGAGCTACCTGAAGGCTATACGCGACGGCTAGAAAAGCGGCTGCAGCAAGCTCAGTCCAACCCTTGATGACTTGAGCCTTTGGGGCTGGATCTATCATCGTTGTCTTAGCGTTGTTGTCCTAGAGAGGGTATCAATTGTTACAGATGGTAACCTTGGTGACCTTGCCCTCAAGGGCGATCGCTCCCACCGTAGACTCTGGCATTTCAAACAGCAGCGTAGACCAAGGTTGGGGCAAGCCAGTCACCGGCGTGAGAGACCCAAAGGGAGCGATCGCATTCTCCCAGAGATTTACCGTTGCTAGGCCGGCTAACCCTTGCCCCGTCGCCTTTAAGTAGGCTTCGGTGACAGTCCATAGGCGGAAAAAGTAGGCTGGGGCGTCATCTGGAGCAAGTTG
Organism: Leptolyngbya sp. CCY15150; assembly: GCF_016888135.1. Lineage (NCBI taxonomy): Bacteria > Bacillati > Cyanobacteriota > Cyanophyceae > Leptolyngbyales > Leptolyngbyaceae > Leptolyngbya > Leptolyngbya sp. CCY15150. The sequence goes on along the minus strand of NZ_JACSWB010000173.1, from coordinate 74,053 downwards.
GCGAAATTTAGCGGCAATCTTGGGTGAAAATTGAGTTTTAATGATGCTGTGCAGTTGAGAAACGTGGCGCTGTGGTTCTAGATCAACCCCAATGCGGTTGGGCATCATCACCCCATAGAGACTCATGGGGCCAGCGTGGGAGAGATTGAACTGTAGGCCCATGGGATGGTAGGAGAGCGGCAAGCTAGGTTTGCCGGTGGGGCTGTAGTGGAATGGAATGTGATCGGGTGGACAGGACAGGTAGTGGGACAACAGCAGCCGCAGAATAGCGCGACTGGTGCGGTAGCGATCGCGATCGGCGGGAAACTTGAAGCGATCGCCCCGCTGCTGTTCTTCAACACTGAGGAGGGTCTGAACCATCTCGGCGGGGAGGGTCAGCCGACGGCGATCGATCCACCAAACTAGGGCATGGTTGGGCTGCAGCCCCGGCAGCATCTCCGGCGACAGGTTCAACAGCGAGGCAACGTCATAGATCATGGGCGGTCATGGGCAGTCATGGGCAAAATCAGATGGGCAAGCAACAGTTTTCGCAGGCATCTTGGCTTAGCATGAGACTTGGCTGATCACACGACAGCTACTCTATTGCACCTCAGCAGGATGAAGCATGGGTTCTGCACCTTTAACTCCCCCCCCGCAGCAGCCGGTGATTTTGGGCTTTGATCCGGGGCGACAAAAATGTGGCGTCGCGGTCATGGCGCTAGATCGTCGGCTGCTGTTTCAACAAGTCGTGAGTGCGGAACAGGCGATCGCCACCATCGACACCCTACAACAGCAGTTTCCCATTTCTTTGATGGTGATGGGCAATCAAACCTCCGCCAAGCAATGGAAACAGAAGGTGGTGGACGAACTGCCTACGTCTTTGCGCGTGGTGATGGTGGATGAGCGCTACAGCACTCTCCAGGCCCGCGATCGCTACTGGGATATGTATCCACCCAAGGGTATCCGTCGATTATTGCCCCAAAAGCTGCGATCGATTCCACGCCCCATTGATGATATCGTCGCTATTTTACTCATCGAGCGCTATTTCGATCATCTCACCGATCCACCCTCGTAACGCGTTGACACCCTCACCGTTTTCACCTACATCCATCTAGACTGGGAGACGAGCAGGGGGGGATGCCCTAGTACCGCAAGACAGAAAAACGAAGACAGAAAAACGAAAAGAATCTCCAGGACTCACAAGGATTCCTGTCTTAGCACCTAGGCGGGTTACGTCTGCCTCAGGGTACGAGTCAGAGCAGTGGTAAAATCGAGGGGCGCAACGGCATTCGTGAATGGATGCCCCAACATCGTTGCTCTACTGTTCCAGACCGATCATGATCCAGGTATAAACCAGGCTGAACTCAAACGTCCGAACAATACCTGCGATAGATCGGTGCGTTAACCTTCGTTGAGGATATGCCTAGTCAGCTAGACTAGCTCTCTCCTAGCCATGATTTACTCTCTTATCCACGCTACTTGGCAACAAGCCCAATCATGGTTTTCCCAAGCTCAGGATTCTGACTCAGACCATGGACTTGTAGAAATTCCTGATATTCTGCAAGCACAACTCATGGAGGCCATTAACGACTTGTCGAGTCCAGAGGCCTATCGAGCTGAGGTTCAGGACGCGATCGCTACCGCTATTGAAGATTGGCAACACAACCTAGATGCACCCAATAGTCTAGTCTTCTTATCTAATCCTGTGGAAGCGATCGCCAAGATCCTGAGCGACAGTATTCGCAACTGGCACCATGCCCCTGGAATCGTGATCGTCCCGCTCGATGACCAAGCCCGCCCTAGGGATCCTCTAAGCCTCACGCAGCAGATTCAGCAAGCTCTGAGCGCTTATCCTCAGATAGAATCTACCGATGTTTCCGCCATGCATGAGGCGATCGAAGATGAAGATCTAGAAAAACGTACAACGATTTGTCTTCTGCCTTGCCTAGAGCAATATTTCCTGCGCTGCATTGGTGGCTGGGATGGCATTGAATATTTGCGGGAGATTATGGCTCACAATCGCAACTGTTTCTGGGTGGTTGGCTGCAATCAGTGGGCGTGGGATTTCCTTGATATGGTTTGCCAAATTAGCGCCTATTTCAACAACGTGCAATCCCTGCCAAAGCTCGATGGCCCCATGCTTCAAGATTGGCTGAATCCGATCGTCAAAACGGTTGTGGATGCCAATAATCTAGATACCGATTCCGATAATCTTCGTCAGTCCTACTGGAAATCGTTGTCCAATCAATCATCTGGAGTTGGTCAAATTGCTGTTCATCTTTGGTTGCAAAGCCTCCGCATTCAAGAAGAAGACAACTCAACCGAAAAACTTTCCGACTATGACTTCAGCACCACAACGTCATCAGAATCCAGCCTGGTTTTGCATGAAGTTAGCCCTTCATTACCCAGTTTGCCGACCTTAACCAATATCGATCGCTACTTACTCCATTCCTTACTTATTCATGGCCCCATGAGCCGTCCCCACCTAGCTCTTAGCTTAGGTGAGCCTGAAAGCCAGCTTCAGTCTCGCATTCAGCTTCTATTACGGGAAGGTGTTTTGTCATCCAATAACGGACATCTTGCAGTACAGGCGAGTCACTATAGTAAGCTCAAAACTGAACTAGGCAACAACAACTTCTTTGTAAGTGGGAATGAATGATGATCATGCTGATATTGGATCACCATACCTGGGTTAGTATCATGGATTGGACAGAGTTGACTATCTCTTTCGCACAGATTGAGTCGCCAGATCTGCCCCAGAAATTGCTTGAAGATATTACTGTACAAAAAATTGTTCGGGCGATTATTGCCGTGTTGATTGCCTACGGAAGTACGGCCCTGATCCAGATGTTCACGAACTGGATGTCAGAAAAGGTTCCTCGGCGCTTTCGTTTATTGATTAAACAATCACTTCCATTCTGGAAGGGCTTGATTTTAATCATGGTCGTTTCCTACATTATTAAACTGTTTTTTAACTTGTCTGAGTCTAATCTGCTGGCGCTCACCGGAACCATTGCCGTTGCCCTAGGATTTGCATTCAAAGACTATGTTAGTTCTATTATTGCTGGAGCTGTTGCATTATTTGAAGCTCCCTATCGAGTAGGCGATCGCATTCAAATTGAAGATCATTACGGTGAAGTGGTCGGCTATGGGCTGAGAGGTATTCAACTGCAAACGCCTGATGACAATACCGTCACCATTCCCCACAACAAAACCTGGACAGAAGCGATCGCTAATGCCAACAGTGGAAATTTGGAAGCGCAGGTCGCCACTAATTTTTACTTTGACCATAGCGTTGATGCAGAGCAAGTTATTCGTATCTTATATCAAGCCGCCTACAGCAGTCGGTATACCCAACTCAAGCTTCCCATCGTGGTGGTGATGAAGGAAGAAGTATGGGGAACTCAGTTTAAGCTGCGATCCTATCCCATGGATGCCCGCGATGAATTTGTCTATCAAACCGACATTATTCGCCGAGCTAAGCAGGCTTTTGCTCGACATGATCTTCCTTATCCAAAGCTGTCAAGAGCTTTCCTTGGTGGACAGGATCCTATTTTCGAATGAGTGATTCATGTCAAAGCTACTGCCTACGGTTAATAGAAGTTCTATAGCTCTCAATCTAAGATTCTCTCCTGAAAGATCATGGGCTAAGACGGGCTGATGTCCAGTTTTTTCCTAAAAAATTGGAGAAAGCGGGTTAGAGTGAGGGACATATTCCATAGCTTTCTAATCGGATTTGAGATCAATCTATGACAGACCAACAACTAGCCATACCTGGTGCTGTTTCATGGCTTCACTATATTGTTCCTTACTACCAAGGTGTACATCGCAGTGCCCTGCCTTCCGACGATATTGTCCAGATATTTCTGTCCCTCAGCCCAGATAGGATGGCTATTAACGGCCAATCTCGGTTCAACCAAGGCAAGTATCAGATCATAGTCAGAAGCGATCGCATCACGATTCGAGGCCCCTATGGAGAGGATGCCTATGGAGATAGTCGTTTTCCCCTCGTAACACAGGTTTATCTTCAGCCTAGTCAGATATTGGATAAAACCGATATGCATATTACGAGTCGTCCTACTTTAAGGGCACTTATGCCGGTTGGACTGATGGGCTTACTTTTAACAGGTGGACTTTTTGGGGTAATGTCTCAAAACATGTCACAGAACTTCGCACCAACAGCCTGGCTACTCCTGTTATTTCCCTACGCCATAATCGTATTGTTTTTTAATATTGAGATACGAATATTGCTTCATGTCTTGAAACGATACCTACGTTCTTGACTGTTGCTGGAGTGGCTGGCTCATCTATCCAATCGTTGACTTCCTTAGTTTATCGGGCGCTGCTAAATCATGATATGATTTGCGCTAGCGAACCGTGAATGAGATGCTCATCTCAAGTCTGGTCGAATGGCCGTGGAACATCCTGCCTGCAATTCCCGCTTCGCCTCCCCCTTGCTAAGGGAGCTACCAACACCTAGGGCTACCACAGCCTTGAATGAATAGCGCGCATCTAACCGGACTTAGTATCACCCTCGTAATTCATTTACCTCAAGGTCGTGTGAGCGAGATGTTCACATGCTAATTTCATATCTTTATTCGGCAACGCCGTTTATCGATCAATCGACTATCGGTCATAATTCTCGGAGATATCCTTGTTATGGGTTCTACAATGCCTCGGTGGGTACGTCGCTGGGTTCTTGGGCGCTGGTCTGTGGCTAGGCTGGGGCGATCGCTCCTGATTATCTACGCTGTTGTCACCCTCTATGTTTTCTTCACCGCCGACAGCAAAATTTTTCTACCCCCTGCCTCCAGCTATGCCCAACTTCCTGACCTGGTTACCGTCCCGGTTGATAACCATCAACTAGCCGTCCTCCATTTGCCCAACCCCAACGCCGACTATACCCTACTCTATAGCCACGGCAATGCAGAAGATCTGGGTCTGATTGCCCCCGTCCTCGACGTTCTATACTCCGCTGGCGTTTCGGTGGTCAGCTACGACTATAGCGGCTACGGGTTGAGCACCGGCAAATCATCCGAACAGCAGTCCTACCGCGATATTACCGCCGTCTATCGCTATATGGTGGATGATTTGGAGATTCCTAGCGATCGCATTCTTATCCATGGGCGATCGGTGGGTGGTGGCCCGTCATTGTACTTAGCTACGCAGGAATCCAGCGCCGGGATGATCCTAGAGAGTACCTTCACCTCTGCTTTTCGGGTGCTGTTGCCCATTCCTATTTTTCCCTTCGACAAATTTCCTAACCGCGATCGCCTCCGCCAGCTCAACCTTCCCGTCCTAATTATCCACGGCGAAGCTGACGACACGATTTCTATCGACCATGGGCGATCGCTCTACGAGGCTGCTTCAGACCCGAAGCGATCGCTCTGGGTGCCCAACGCCAATCACAACGACCTCGTCTGGGTTGCCGGGGACGACTACGTCGAAGCGGTGCGATCGTTTGTAGTTAGCCTGTCCTCCTGATCCAGGGATCCTCGACTCTAAGCGAAGATCTGCGACTTCTCAAAGAAGTCGCAGATCTGGGCTCCTCTGGACACTCAAAATTCGATGCCGATTTGGGCTGGGATTCCCTGACTAATGGGATGCTTGATCCGCGTCATTTCCGTCACCAGATCCGCTGCATCCATTAACGCTTGGGGTGCATAGCGACCCGTACTCGCCACATGGCACAGATGAGGGCGCGATTGGATCACCGATAGCACCGGATCCACCTCAAGCTGCTGTTTCTTCAGGGCAATGTGCAATTCATCCAGCACCACCAAGGAAATAGTTTCATCCATAATATAATCCGTCGCTTGCTGCCAAGCCGCCGTCGCCATCTGTCGATCGCCCTCAGGATCCTGGGTTTCCCACGTAAAGCCACCGCCCAGGGTATGGATCTTTACCGGGAAGCCGCGATCGCTCAACTTTTGCAACATCTGGCGATCGCCATCTGGGTAGGCTTCCGAATTTTTCACAAACTGCACCACCGCTACCGGTAGATCATGGGCCAGATGGCGATAGACCAGGTTCATCGCGCTGCTGGTCTTGCCTTTCCCTAAGCCGGTGAACAGCAGATATAGACCTCGTTCATTGCCCTGCCGTGCTTCCCGAGCTTGGTCTTTGGCTTGTTTAATTTTTCGTAGACGTTCTTTTTCCCGCTGGCTGGGGTCTTGCAAGGATGAGTCAGTCATGGCATTCCAGAGAAGAGGACGTTGCTTATTCTAACGCGGCTTACAGGGCCAAGTAGCGGCGGATGGGATCGAGGTCGAGATGCTCGTCCAGCAAGTCGGCCATGCGATCGTAGAGCTGGCGCTGGTGGTCATGCCAAGACAGGGGCGAAGGCCCATAGCCGCGAATGCTGGACTGCTGAATGAGAGACTGCCGCAGGGCCGCAGATTCAAACAAACCATGGAGATAGGTGCCCCACACCTTACCTTGGCGCATGCCCTCGGGGAGGATCTGACCTGCAGACTGAAGGGTCAACAACGACTCCACGGGAGCGATCGCCTGGGTTTGACCCATGTGAATTTCGTAGGCAGACCAGCGATCGCCCTGCCAGATGGCTTCTACCTGCTGCAGCGATTTCGTTTCCGCAAAGGTGGTCACCGCTGGCAACAGACCTAGCCCCGCCACTGTCCCCGCATCCCCAGCCACGCCCGACGGATCGCTCAGCGACTGGCAGAGCATTTGGTACCCGCCACAGATACCTACAATTGGCACCCCCTGCTGCGCCGCCGCACCGATGGCTGCCGCCAGCCCTGTTTCTCGCAACCATTGCAAATCTCGCAGCGTATTCTTACTCCCAGGTAAAATAATTACCTGAGCCGTTTGCAGCGCTTCCACCGTCGTGATCCAGCGTACCTGCACGCCAGTATCCAACTGCCACGGTTGACTATCCTGGGAGTTGGACGTTGAGGGAAAGCGAATCCAGCCCAGCACTGCACCGCTGCCCTTTTCCTCCGCTTCCTGGCAAAGGCTATCTTCACTTTCTGGCTGAAGGTCTGTTTGATAGGGTAAGGTTCCTAGGTAGGGTAAGTTAGGGAGATGCTGCTTAAAGTAGTCTCCTGCCGTGCCAAACAAACTCAGATCGCCCCGAAATTTATTCACAATCATGCCGAGTCCCTGCTTTTGGCGATCGCTCGGCATTAACCCATAGGTTCCCACCATCTGCGCAAAAATGCCGCCCCGTTCAATATCGCCCACCAACAGCCACCGCCCCTCTAGATAAGCAATAGGACGTAGATTTACCAAATCTCGGTGCATGAGATTGAGCTCCACCGGACTGCCCGCGCCTTCTAGGAGCAAGACATCACAGCGCGATCGCCATCCTTCCAACGTCTGACATACCGTTTCCCAAAGGGTCTCAATATGCTGATAATAGTCAGCAGCGCGGATATGGGTTTTGGGCTGTCCCAACAGCACCAATTGAGACACGCTATTGCCGCAGGGCTTCAGCAAGATCGGATTCATCTCCGCCACCGGCCGCAGTCCACAGGCGATCGCCTGCACCGCTTGGGCCCGACCGATTTCGCCTCCCTCCAGGGTGACATAGGAGTTGTTCGACATATTCTGGGCCTTAAAGGGAGCTACCCGCACCCCCTGCCGCCACAGCCAAGCCCCCAAGGCCGTAGTCACCCAGCTCTTGCCCGCATTTGACGAGGTTCCAAGAATGGCAATAGATTTCATAACGTTCAGACCACAGACAGGATAAACATGGGCACACCAGACCTCAACGCGATCGCCCTGCTTGGCGGTGCGGCGCTGCTTGATTATCTCATAGGCGATCCCTGGACTTGGCCCCATCCTGTCCAGGCCATGGGCTGGGTGATTTCTGCCTACAGTCGCGGCGCACTCGCTAGGCTCAAGGCACCCTGGGCCCTGCGCCTAGCTGGCGTGGTGCTGACTCTACTGGTCATCCTAGGCAGTGGGGCGATCGCCTTCGGTCTGGTCTGGCTGGGCGATCACCTCCATCCAATCGTGGGCCTGATCCTCGCCATCCTCCTCCTGGCTTCCTGCCTGGCTGGCCGCAGCCTCCGAGACGCGGCCCTTGATGTCCTCACGCCACTTCAGCAGGGAGACCTAGCGGAATCGCGATCGCGCCTCAGCCGCTACGTGGGCCGCGACACCGACCAACTCTCCGAAGCTGGCATTCTACGGGCAGTCCTGGAAACCGTCACCGAAAATGCTGTAGACGGCGTCATGGCCCCCCTGTTCTATGCCATCCTCGGGGCAATGATCCACCCCATGGCGGCCGTGGCCCTGGCCATGGGCTACAAAGCCGCCAGCACCCTAGATTCTATGGTGGGCTACCGACGCGCTCCCTACACAGATCTTGGCTGGTGTAGCGCTCGCCTGGAAGATATCCTTACCTGGCTGCCTTGTCGTTTGACGGTTCTTACCCTAGCGCTCTGGTCTCGCCGTCCGCGTCAGGTGTTGCAGGTATGTTGCCGGGATGCGATCGCGGATCCAAGCCCCAATTCTGGCTGGAGTGAATGTATCTATGCGGCGGTGCTGGGGGTGCAGGTGGGGGGTGATAATATCTATCGCGGCGTTGTCACATCGAAGCCGCTGCTCGGAGATCCGGTGCGATCGATTACACCTACTGTAGTTCGGGAAGCGATCGCCCTGACGCGACTCTGCCTATTCCTGTGGCTCGGCGGTGGTGCTCTAACCCTACTCTTCCTCCCGTAAATCCCGCTTGCTATACATTGGGTATACTAGAGCCAAGGGGTTCTTGACTACTCCCCGCTCTAAAGTACAGGAGGATTCCCCAGAGGAAGTTTCAGCACTTCTGATCGGATCGGCTTGATGGAAAATCCCATAATCTTGGACGCCTAAGCGAAGTCAAGATGCCCTAATACTCTAAGTTTCTGCTTCATATGAACAATCTAGTCGATCAATACCTTAAAGAACTTCGCCTACGACTACTCGACCTAAGTGGTCGCAATCGTCTTTTAAATTTCAAATTCTCGGAACGCTCTCGCACCCAGGTTAGGTTGGTTGATAAATTACCTGATCAGGTTTTTGAGATGCTAGAGCAAGGTTATACACTTACAGTCGCTGCACTACCCACGCCTCCAAATCATCCAACCGATGAAGATGAAGATGCTTTTCGCCTCCTGCTTGAAGCAATGCGTGATGCCGACGAAGAATATATGGCTGCGGTTGCATCTCTTGATGAAGTTGACCACGACTCAGAAGAATCTCAGCGGATTGAACGGGAGCTAAGAGATAAGGTTCGAGAAGAGTTAAGGATGCCTGCTCGAACAGATGTAAAATCTCTGAGCGAGTCAGCCTATGCTAAGCACCTTGGGATTAATCCTAGCTATGATCTGCCAACATTACAATCTGGGGATGGTGGCAAACCTGCTCATCGAGATAAGAGTCTGCAAACCTTGCTCTATCCTGATGAACTGGAGCGAAAATTAGCAGGTTTACGGGAAGGGGCGCGGAAGTCAATTCAAGAAACTGGACTTAATACCCTTTATCTAGCGTTTGGAATGCTGGAATGGTATGAGTCTGAGCAATCTGACAAGCGCTTGTTGGCACCGCTATTAATTTATCCTGTTACACTAGAGCGACAGCTCCGCAACGGGCAGTATAACTACACTGTCAAATCTTTCGGCGAAGGGCCAGAGGAAAATTTCAGTCTCAGGGAACGCTTGCGACAAAATTATGGAATCACTCTACCAGCTTTTACTGCTGATGATCAGCAAGTAAGCAATAATCCTGAAGCGTACTTCAAACAAATTTCGCAAATTATTCGTAATCACGGTAGGTGGACGGTGAGGCGTTTCTTGACTTTGAGCTTATTCTCATTCAAAGGAATTGCTCTTTTTCAAGATTTGAACCCGGAGAATTGGCCTAGTGAATCATCTCTGCTCGACCATCCATTGATATCGACTATTTTCTGTGGACAGGAAGAAGTAAGCCAAAATGCGATCGCTGATGATTATGAAGTAGACGAGCCGAAGATAGCTCGCAAAGTTCCCTTGCTCATCACAGATGCTGATGCATCTCAATTCTCAGCTATTGTTGATGTACTTGATGACAAGAATTTAGTGATTAAAGGTCCTCCAGGCACAGGTAAAAGTCAAACTATCACAAATTTGATTGCTGCTGCCCTAGCAAAGGGCAAGAAAGTGCTGTTTCTTGCTGAGAAGAAGGCTGCTCTTGAGGTTGTATATAACCGTTTGGCAGGTGCTGGGCTAGAAAATTACTGCCTGGAAGTACACTCAACCGCTACCTCTCGGCAGTCTTTTTATGAACGATTGAAGCAGCGAGTTGAGCAAGAGTCACCTCCGGATATCTCGCAAGAACTGGAAGATCAAGTCAGGGAGTGCAGCCAGTTGAGACAACTGCTATCTCGCTATGTAGAGCTTCTTAACCAGCCTTGTGGGAAAACGGGAAAAACTATTCAGGAGTTACTTTGGTCTCACCAACGTGCGATGGAGCTAATCGCTAACGTTCCATCAGTGCCATCTGGACTAGAAAGTTTTCGGGATGATAAAGCAGCAGTAATGACCACTGCGGATCTTCAGCGCAAATGTCAACATCTCAGAGAATTTCAGCAACAACAGCAAGAACTGCTTCAAAAGCACAGCCAGATTAGAAAACATCCTTGGTTTGGATTAACCGCCCATAATTTGTCTCCTATTGATCAGGGTGACTTGCGTGCGAATGCAGAAATGTGGTCAAATGCCTTGAAACAGCTTCACAGCACATGGCATCAAGTTGTCAGGATATTAGGACTTGAACAGAAGGCAACGCTAACAGAAATTCAAAAAGTTCAGCAACGGCTAGGAAACTGTCCCAGGATACATCCTTTGATTGAAGGAGCATTACTACCCGTTCTAAAAACAAACAAAAAGAACAGTTCTGTTATATTACTGACACATCAAGTAAAAGATCTTATAAGAAATAAGCAAGTCCTAATGCAGTTTTTCCAGGAAGGACTAGATTCGTCTGAACTAAGTCGATTCAAATTTTTACTTGGAGAGCCGCAAAACAGTGAGGAAGATATTGAGCATATACATAATGCAGTTCAAGCTTTACGTACACAAGTTCCTGAACTCTGTAATTCTTCCCATGCTTCTCTACTCATAAAGGCAAAAGAAACTAGCGATAGTCTAAAAGCATCCCGAACTGAGTTGAGCCGAAGCTACAATCTATATGCTTGTAAAGGCTCAGGTCAAATGTCTCACTATGCTAAGCAGCTTCGTCAGTCCAACTTATTATCCTCTTTATTTAACTCTAAATATCGAGAAGCTAAAGATCTGTGGAAGAAAATTCAGAAGCAATCATCTCATTGCTCAGATTCTGAAATTGCTGGCATCTTCGAAAAAATCGCACGGTTTCAAGAGCAATTAGATCGCTTTAAGTGCGATGCCAAACTGAAGCGAGTTTGCGGCAAGTTCTTCAAGGGATTAGAAACTGACTTCCAGGGATTGCTCACAATAAACTCCTTTGCCTCCGAGCTAATTCAACGGATTGAAGAACTTGAGGCTACACAACAAAAGATTAATTTATCTGAAGCAATTTATACGTTAGGGCGTTTTTATCAGGAGGATCTAACAGACATTGATCGATTAGAAGCAACGACTAACTTTGCTAAATCAGTTATTCAATCCCAGCTACCTAAATCCATTCAAGACAAAATATTTACTGCAGATGCCGCTCTTGTAGTGAAAGAAATTCATGATGCTTCACATAGCTTATCTGAGTTTCTCGAAAACGAAGCACGTTATCGACAAGCATTTTTTCAGCTAGGTCAACCCGATGTTCAAGTGATGTTTGGAAGCCAGAATATAACTGATATTAGGATCGAGAAAATTGCTGAGCGTGTTGATCGGGCAGTGGCAGCCAGTAGTGACTTGCCTACATGGATTAACTACCATCGAGTCTATCAGCAGGTTGCTGATGATGGCATACAGTCTCTCGTTGAAGCATTTGAACGTGAAAATTTAGCCCTAGACAATCTAGAAGATGTCTATCAGGCTGTCTTCTATCGATCGCTCCTAAGATTTGCCTATCAAAAGCATCCTGAGCTTAGTCGATTGTCTGGGATTGATCAGGCTCAGGCTCGCAAGCAATTTCAACAATCAGACAAGAAATTGTTGAGGTTATACCAAAAACAGTTGGTGGCGCAGCTAGCACAAGTTACTATTGAACCTGGAAATAGTCGTGGGCGAAAATCTGAGCTGACAAATCTAGCATTAATTCAGAATGAAATTAACAAGCAGAAACGTCATATACCCCAGCGTGAACTATTTCAGCGGGCTAGTGTTGCACTTCAGCAGTTGAAGCCATGCTGGATGATGTCGCCAGCTAGCGTTGCTCAGTTCATTCCTCCTGGTGCTGTTACATTTGATCTAGTTATTATTGATGAAGCGTCCCAGATGCGCCCAGAAGAGGCTATTGGCTCCATTGCAAGAGCCAAACAGTTGGTAGTCGTTGGTGATCCAAAACAGTTGCCACCTACTGACTTCTTTAGGTCTAACTTTGAACAGACCGTTGATGAAGATATTGAACAGGAAGTAGACGTTCTAGATAATGAGTCGATTCTGGATATGTCACTCAAGGTTTTTTATCCTATTCGTCAATTGAAGTGGCATTACCGCTCACGACACCAAAGCTTAATTGATTTCTCCAATTGTCATTTTTATGATGGAAAGCTCACAATTTTTCCCTCGCCCAATAAAAAATTTGCCGTTGAGTATCAATATATCAAAACAGGAGCATACCGTTCTGGGGCTAATGTTCCTGAGGCAATGCGTGTTGCAGAGGCAACAGCAGACTTTATGAGGCAATATCCTAACCTTTCGCTAGGAGTTGTTACCCTTAACCAAAAACAGCAGGAATTGTTGCTAGATGAGATGGATCGGCTTTTTGCTCTTTATCCAGAACTTGAGCAATATCGGACAGCGAGAGAGAGCACACTAGAGCCATTTTTCGTTAAAAACCTAGAAAATGTCCAGGGAGATGAGCGTGATGTCATTTTCATTTCAACAGTGTATGGCCCTGAACGTCCAGGTATGCCTGTTATGCAGCGGTTCGGCCCCATCAATCTCCAAAATGGTCATCGTCGCTTAAATGTTCTATTTACCCGTGCTAAAGAACGAGTAGTCGTCTTCTCCTCAATGCAAGCTAGTGACATTCGTCCAAGTGCAACATCCAAGGATGGCGTGCATATACTCAAAGCATATTTAGATTATGCTCAAACACAACGTTTAATAAGAAAACAACCAATTGTTACAAACAGAGAGCCAGATAGTGACTTTGAGGTTTTTGTTGCTGAACGGCTGCGTCAGCATGGATATGAGGTAGTACCCCAAATAGGAGTTTCCGGTTACTTCATTGACTTAGCAGTGGTCGATCCTAGACAACCAGGCACCTATCTACTTGGAGTTGAATGCGACGGAGCTACCTACCATTCATCAAAAGCAGCACGCGATCGCGATCGCCTTCGTCAGCAAGTTCTAGAGCAGTTGGGGTGGAAGATCTACCGGATTTGGTCTACAGATTGGTTTACAGATTCCAAAGTTGAGACCGAGAAACTAATTGCTCACATACAAACACTAATAACCTAATAAATCTGTAAGTCTTGGGGTTACTCAAGAGCGATCGCTCTTCTGATCTGGTGGTTGGTGCAGTGAGAGGGCGATCGCTCTCCCATGGTTATCTCCAGCTTAGAATTAATTCTCGCCTTCAGGAGTCTCTGGATCGTTAGCGTCATCCGGTACTAGATCATCTGCTGGTTCACCCGACTCCGGATCGCTCCCCTGCTCCTCAAGCTGCTTCCAATCATCCAACGGACGGCTGACCGCATCTTCAAAACTCGGCGTCACCAGCAAAACATCTAGCGTCTCCAAGCCATCGGGGGCATTGTCTGGCAGATCGCGATGGGCATAGAGGGCGCTGCGGTTGAAATCATAGCCTCCCACCGTCAGCGATCGCTCCTCTTCCTCACCCTCAACCGTCAGGTTGATCACCGCCAGCGGTTGATGAAAACTAAACACCTCCCAATCCGCCGCCGGCACCGATAGGGTGCGATCGCTTTCCCCTGACACCAGCAGGTTGAGTAAAAAGGCAATCGAGGCATCATTGGCCGGCATTTGCTCCGGTTCCAACATCTGCCAGCGCCCCTGATCATCGCGCTCAAACCGCAGGGTGCGCAGTTGGGTGGTGAGGGTGAAGGCTTGAATGTCTTGTTCTTCAAAGGTAAATAGAGGTTCCACACCCTCCGCTTGGGATGCTGCCTCGGGCGATCGCTGGGTTTCTAGTATGACCACCCCCGCGCCTAAGATCACGGCGATCGCCACCAACCAAAGCGTAGCTGACTTGAATTTCATACCGATCATCCTCCTCAAAGCTGTCATCGCGAGACAGGTCGAACTATCCTAGCGAGAATTGGGGGCGATCGCTGGTTTTTGCTCCAGCATCACCACCAAAAACCTTGCGCCGCTGGTAGCCGAAATGCCAATTTTGCAGTAAAGCCTACCCCAGGGTAGTACCGCAGAGGTTTTTAAGGCACTATGATCTATGGCTGTAGGCGATCGCACTGTAGGTTGACGTTATGACACCAGATTTTGCATCTACGAACCCAGGCTCTCATGCAGCTACCGCCTGGCACACGCTGGATCTGGAGCACGCACTTGCACGCTTAGAAAGCGATCGCTATCAAGGACTAACTCATGCTGAAGTAAAAGCGCGGCAGAAGGTTTATGGGCTCAATGAGTTAGAAGAACGGGGCGGGCGCAGCACCTTCAGAATTTTGCTGGATCAGTTCACCAACATCATGCTGTTGATGTTGATGGCGGTGGCCGTCGTCTCTGCCATTTTAGATATTCGCAATGACAACTTTCCTAAGGATGCGATCGCCATTTTTCTGATCGTCGTCCTCAATGGCATTCTGGGCTACCTGCAAGAAAGTCGTGCCGAAAAGGCTCTTGCCGCTCTCAAGCAATTATCAGCGCCTACCGTGCGAGTTTTGCGAGATGGCAAGGTGAGTGAGGTAGAGGCGAAGTATCTGGTGCCGGGAGACATCATGCTGCTTGATGCCGGACGGCAGATTTCCGCCGATGGGCTGTTACTGGAAGCGAGCAATCTCCAAGTGCGGGAGTCGTCGCTCACGGGAGAGGCGGAAGCGGTGATGAAGCAAACCACCCAGCCGCTGGATGCAGAAGCCTCCCTGGGCGATCGCACCAATATGGTGTTTCAGGGCACAGAGGTGATCAACGGTCGTGGCACCGTGTTGATCACCAGCACCGGCATGAAAACAGAGCTAGGACGCATTGCCACTATGCTGCAGGATGTGGAGGCGGATCCCACACCGCTGCAACTGCGCATGACCCAGCTCGGCAATGTCCTAGTGGGTAGCTCCTTGGTTCTAGTTGCGCTGGTTGTTGTGGGTGGGGTGCTCTATGCCGGGCGGGATGCGTTTGAAGATCTGCTAGAAGTATCTCTGAGTATGGCAGTAGCTGTCGTCCCAGAGGGGCTGCCCGCCGTGATTACCGTCACCCTCGCCCTTGGCACCCAGCGGATGGTGAAACGCCATGCCCTCATTCGTAAACTGCCCGCCGTGGAAACCTTGGGTTCTGTAACCACCATCTGTTCGGATAAAACCGGCACCCTCACTCAAAACAAAATGGTGGTGCAGCAAGTGGAGTTGATGGGGGAGTCGGGCTCCATCGAACTCACCGTCACCGGCGATGGCTATGAGCCTGCTGGGGAATGCCGACAGGGGGATAGGGCGATCGCTCCCCAAGACTTCCCAGCCCTCCAAGCCTTGATGGCTGCCTGTGTGCTGTGCAACGATGCGATCCTGCAGGAACAGAGCGAGGGCTGGAGTATTTTGGGCGATCCGACAGAAGGAGCCCTGCTCACCCTAGCGGGCAAGATCCAGTTTGAACAATCCACATGGACGGAACAGTTTCCCCGCCAAGTAGAATTTCCGTTCACTTCTGAGCGGAAACGCATGAGCGTTGTGGTGCCCACCCAGGGTCGCTACGGCAATCGGGATGTTCCCCATCTATCTACGGTGCTGAATACCGATTGCTCCTCGGTTTTATTCTGTAAGGGATCACCAGAACTCATTCTGGAGCAATGCACCCAGGTTCAGCTAGGCGATCGCCCTGAACCGCTCACAGCCGAGCTACGGCAGCATATCCTCGATCAAAATAATCAACTAGCCGGCCGAGGGCTGCGGGTGTTGGGATTTGCCTATCGCCCTCTAGACGACATACCGCCAGAGCGATCGGAGCAAACGGCCGAACAATCCTTAATCTGGCTTGGTCTGGTGGGGATGCTGGATGCGCCGCGTCCGGAAGTGCGGGAGGCGGTGAAGCGCTGTCGGCAAGCGGGTATTCGGCCGATTATGATTACCGGCGATCATCAACTCACCGCCAGGGCGATCGCTGAAGATTTGGGCATTGCTGAACCCGGCACCTTGGTGCTCACCGGTCGCGAACTCGAACACCTAGATACCCAAGAGCTAGAAGCCCATGTCAAGCGCGTCAGTGTCTATGCCAGGGTGTCTCCTGAACATAAGCTGCGGATTGTCCGCGCCCTGCAGCGTCAAGGCAAAATTGTGGCGATGACCGGCGATGGCGTTAACGATGCCCCGGCGCTGAAGCAGGCCAATATCGGCATCGCCATGGGCATCACTGGCACCGATGTCAGCAAAGAAGCTAGCGATATGGTGTTGCTGGATGACAACTTTGCCAGCATCGTAGCGGCAACGGAGGAGGGGCGAGTGGTCTATTCCAATATCCGTCGCTTTGTAAAGTACGTCTTGGGCTCCAACATTGGCGAGGTATTGACGATCGCTGCCTCACCCATCCTGGTGCCTGGGGGCGGTGTGCCGCTGATTCCTCTACAAATTCTTTGGATGAACTTGGTGACCGATGGCTTGCCGGCCCTGGCCCTGGCTGTAGAGCCTGCCGAACCGAATGTGATGCAGCGTCCACCCCACGACCCCCAAGAGAACATTTTTGCTCGGGGTCTCGGCAGCTACATGCTGCGCATTGGAGTGGTGTTCGCCATCATTACCATTACGCTGATGGTCTTTTCCTTTCACTTCACCATGCGCGAAGGGCATCCTGAACGATGGAAAACCATGGTGTTTACTATGCTCTGCCTTTCACAGATGGGGCATGCGATCGCTGTTCGCTCTAGCTCTCGTCTGACCATTGAGATGAATCCCTTTTCCAACGTGTATGTGTGGGGTGCTGTCTTGGTGACGACAGTGCTGCAACTGATGCTGATCTATGTTGAACCCCTGCGCCTATTTTTTGGCACCCAAGTGTTGAATGCAACGGAACTAGCGATATGCTTCGGATTTAGCACCCTCTTATTTGTCTGGGTTGAACTCGAAAAACTATTCATTCGATGGTATCGCTCGGGTAAGGGCTAATCGGCGATCGCTCATGTATTTGAAATCTTTGCACCTCCGCCACTTTCGTAATTACCACGACCAAGCGGTGATGTTTCAAGCGCCCAAAACCATCTTGGTGGGCGACAATGCCCAGGGAAAATCCAATCTACTAGAGGCGGTGGAACTGCTGGCAACCTTGCGATCGCACCGAGCTAGCCGCGATCGCGACTTGGTGCAAGATGACCAAGCCACGGGCTCCATCACCGCTACCCTCGATCGGGACACCGGGCCGGTCGATCTATCCATCCTGGTGCGCAGCAGCGGTCGCCGCACCCTGCGCCATAACGGCCAGCCCCTGCGCCGCCAGGTTGATTTTCTGGGCGTGATGAATGCCGTCCAGTTTTCCAGCTTAGACCTAGAACTGGTGCGTGGTGGGCCAGGTCTACGGCGCGATTGGCTAGATGTGCTCCTCACCCAGCTCGAACCCATCTACGCCCATCTGCTCCAGCAATATAACGCCACCCTGCGGCAGCGCAATGCCCTGCTGCGCCAAGTCCATGGCGGTCTCGCCGCCGATCCAACCCAACTGGCCATTTGGGACAGTCAGTTGGCCACCATCGGCACCCACGTCATCCGCCGTCGGGCCCGAGCCATTCACCGCATTGCGCCCATTGCCGCCCATTGGCACCACGCCATCAGCGATCGCACCGAAACCCTAGACATGCGCTATGCCCCCAATGTCTTCCTAGCCCAGGATGATCCCATCGCCATTCAGCAAGCCTTTTTAGACCAAATCCAGCAGCGGGCGATCGCTGAACAGCACCAAGGCACCACCCTCGTTGGCCCCCACCGAGATGATGTGGACTTTCGCATCAACCGCACCCCAGCCCGTCAGTATGGCTCCCAAGGACAACAGCGCACCTTAGTCCTGTCGATTAAACTGGCGGAACTGAAACTCATTGAAATGGTGATCGGCGAACCACCGCTGTTGCTCCTCGATGATGTGCTGGCAGAGCTGGATCTCACCCGCCAGAACAAACTGCTGGAGACCATTCAAGATCGCTTTCAAACCCTGATCACCACCACCCACCTCAGCGCCTTCGATGCCCAGTGGCTGCGATCGTCCCATGTCTTGACCGTACAAGCCGGCAGGATTAAAACTTAGACAGGTCTGACCTCCGTCAAAAATTGCACCGAGATCAAGATATGGTACTTAGAAACAACCGGGGCACCATGCCCCACCGACTCCCTAAATGGTATGAAGATTCATTACGATGCTGAGGTGGATGTGTTGAGTATCATCTTTATCGATACGACGGTGATCACCAAGTATCTCGAAAAGGGGATCGCGGTGGACTATGCAGAGGATGGGCAACTGGCTGGGATTGAGGTTTTGGCAGCAACCAAGCAGTTTGGCGGCAAATCTACCCTACAGCAAGTCGTGATTGAGGGGCTGGGTCTGGCTTCGTCAGGGTTCTAGGCAGAATTCTAGGCAGAATAGATCTCCGGGTTTGGGTGCTCAACCTGAGAAAGGTGGCTTGAGGTTCGATGGTAGGCGATCGCCTACCTTGTTGTATGACCCGTGAGTTTCACCCTGTATCCAAGCCCTGGCCCTGTCCACCTCATTCAGATCCTTCCGTCCTGGCTCCCGACGCCACCCCCATGGTCAATTTGTCCACCTACCGCACTGGCTCCTTTCAGCGAGGGCGATCCGGCTGGGTGGTGATGCTGTGGTGGCTTGTGCAAGCGATCGCCTTTCCCCTAACGCCCCATCCCTGCAATGGCCTACGCGTGGCCCTGCTGCGATTGTTCGGAGCCCGCCTCGGGCAAGGGGTTGTGATTCGCCCCACCGCTCGAATTACCTTTCCCTGGCGAGTGGCGATCGGTGACCATAGCTGGATTGGCGACCACGTGGTGCTCTACAGCCTGGCTCCTATCCACATCGGCTGCCACTGCGTGATTTCCCAACGCAGCTATCTATGCACCGGTAGTCACGATATTGCATCGTCCCAGTTTGATCTACAAACAGCGCCGATCACCGTCGGCAACGGCGCATGGATCGCCGCCGATTGCTTCATCGCTGCCGGGGTCACCATTGGCGCAAATGCCGTGGTCGGCGTTCGCAGTACCGTCCTCAGCTCGTTACCCAACCAATGGATATGCTGGGGCACTCCCTGCCGTCCCCATCATCCCCGCATTATGCAATCCCAGGACGCTGGCTAGTACCGCAAGACGGAAGAACGAAAACAGAAAAACGAAAAGGAATTCCAGGACACACACGGTTTTCCGCCTCAGCCAATAGGCGGGTTAATTACGCCTCGGAGTACTAGTCTCACGTCTCTGCCATGATCTACCCAGACTCGATCGCTGATGCGGAACCTAAAAAAAATGGTGAGATTCCATCATTAGGACGAATGTGGGCTAGTCTGCAAGGGTTGACTCGAAGAGACATGGTCATGGATAGGCACATTCAGGTTTTGCCTGATAAAGGCGCGATTATACAAACGGCACTGCAACTCATTCTAGAGCGGGCCCAGGCAGCGATCGCCCAGCGAGGACGGTTCACCATTGCTCTAGCCGGTGGCGGAACGCCTAAACCGCTCTATGAAGCCCTAGCCCAGCAGTCGCTGCCCTGGGACAAGGTTTGGATCTTTTGGGGAGACGAACGCTACGTGCCGCCCACCCATCCCGATAGCAACGAAGGGATGGCCCGCCAGGCCTGGCTCAACCATGTGCCCATCCCCGCCGAGCAGATTGTGCCCATGCCAACGGATGCTGACGATCCAGCGATCGCTGCCCAGCGCCACAATCAGCAACTTCTAGATCTCTTTCAACCCCCGGCCGGCACCATGCCATCCCTAGATTTGATTTTGCTCGGCATAGGCGACGATGGTCATACCGCCTCCCTATTTCCCCATTCCGCTGCGCTCACCGTGAGCGATCGCCTGGTGACCGTGGGCAACAAAGATGGTCAGCCGCGGATTACCTTCACCGCCCCCTTCATCAATCAAGCTGCGACCGTCCTCTTTTTGGTGGCAGGCGCAAGCAAACAGGCCGCGCTGACCGAAATTTTTTCTGATACGGGTGACGATGCCGTCTATCCCGCTCGTTTGATTCGTCCCCAGGGCGAACTTTGGTGGCTCTTAGACACAGCAGCGGCCCAAGGCGTCCCTTCATTGCTGTAGTATCTATCGTTGTTAGAAAACGCAAAACAGCCCCTTAGGTACCGCTATGTCCCGGCTGTTCTGAACGTTTTTTGCAATTTACTGGCCCAGTTGTTCCGGTTTCAGACTAAGATTTGCTAGATTCGGGATAGTTAAGCGTCCTTAGCTCAGGAAATGTGGCGATCGCCCCTTGTTCCTAGTGCGGGGGGTACCCTGGGGCAGCACGTCCAAGTTAGCGTAGGGCCATAGACTCGAAGCACCCATGCGCAATACTCCCAAACAGTGTGACGTTTCAAGATCGTAACGGAAAGGAACCTTGCATGATTGTTTGTCCTAACTGCAACCATCAAAACCCTGACGGCGCAGTCCAGTGTGAGGCCTGCTATACGCCTCTCCCTGAGATGGCAAGCTGTCCGAGTTGTGGTGCATCTGTTCAAGCCGATGCGAGTTTTTGCGGACAGTGTGGATTTGACTTGCGGGGCGGTACAGCACCGGTCAACGAGTCCGCCGCCATCCCTCCAACTATCACGCCAGGGCTTGGGCTCCCCGATTCCCCTAGTACCCCCGATGAGATGTCTTTCTCGCCGGTGAATCTGGAACCCCTCGTGGAACCAGAACCCTTAGTGGAAGGCCTAGGTATAGCTGAGTCTAGTCCAGCGATGACGCCAGACAGCGAAGAGATGCCAGCCCCAACGCCAGCACCGGCCCCGATGGAGGCTACCGCGCCGTCCCCCAGTCCAGCGGCGGCCAGCCCCGCCATCGGCTCAACCCAGCTCCAACTCCAAACCGCTCGGCTCTTCCATGTGCAAACCAACACCACCCTAGAGCTACCCCCAGGACTCACCGTAGTTCACATTGGTAAGCCCAACGATCGGGTGCCACCGGATATTGACGTGGCAGGATTTCCCAACTCGGAGATTGTGTCACGGATTCATGCAGATATTCGTATTGAGGGAGATGTCCATTACATTGAAGATGTGGGGAGCTCTAATGGAACTTACATCAACAACACGCCTCTTCCAGCCGGAAATCGTCATCGGCTTCGTCCGGGCGATCGCATTGCCCTTGGAAAAGGAGATCAGGTGACCTTCCTCTTTCAAATGGCCTAGCATTCAGTCTGGCATCCACTATTCATTCTTCCCTGTTTAGCGTTCATCGTGACAGTGTGATTACTCTTTTTCTCCTGCAACCTCTTAAACAAATCCCGGCTCAAATCTGGACTTTCGAAAATGAGTCGGTGATTCGCATTGGCCGCTCTACGGATAACCACGTTGTGCTGTACAGCGCCGTGGTGTCTCGTCATCATGTCGAACTTCGTCGCACGGGCGATAACTGGGAGATTGTCAATCTAGGCACGAATGGTACGTACCTCGATGGCAAACGCATCACTCAGGTGCCCGCTGTAGACGGGGCCATTATTCGGCTAGCGCGATCGGGGCCAAATATTCAAATTCGCATGGGGACAGAGGCCCTCAACACTATCCCCGATGTATCCAGCGATCGCCCCCTAGGAGAGCCCTTAGACGATCAGCTAACAGACGCCGAAGCCAGGGAGACCACCGGCGGCATGGTGAACCTATCCTCCGTAGACGACGACGAGGACATGGGAATACGAGGGCGATCGCGCCGAGGCACCATCCCGGTTCCGCCTCACCTCCAGCTCACTCCGGATGCCCCCACCGTTATCCAAAGTTTTGAAAAAGATCCTGTGGCTGCGTCCACCGTGGCCGCTACCCGCCTGCGTCATCCCCTCACAGATGTCCCGTCTCCTGGCATCACGAACCCAACATCAGCCGAAGAGCCCACCCAGGTCATCCACACCGTCGATACCTATCAAATGACCCAGGTGCTAGGGCAGGGTGATATTGGCATCACCTACCTTGCCTGGCAGAAAGGGCAGTATTTTGCCGTCAAAACCCTAAATGCTGACTGGATTGGCAACGTCAAGGCCAATGCTGCCTTGGAGTATGAAGGTGAGATTCTCCACCAGCTTGACCATCCCCAACTACCGCGCTGGATCAACTATTTTTCCGTCGGCATCCAGCCCTACCTCGTGATGCAACTGATGCCCGGTGATAAGCTGTCCCAATGCATCAACTCCCACGGGCCGGTTTCCCTGGCCCAAGCGATCGCTTGGATTTTAGACATCTGTGAGGTGCTGTCCTACCTGCACCAGTTTACGCCTCCCATTTTGCATCGAGGCATTCGCCCCAACAGCTTGATCTGCCCACCCGAGGGCAAGCTAGCCCTTGTAGACTTTGGCATGGTGAAAACCCTAGCTCTAGGGCAAAGTATTCCCGCAGGACGTACCGCCTACACAGCGCCCGAACAGCTTGATATGGCCGCCACGCCAGCGGTTGACCTCTATGCCCTGGGGCCCAGCCTGGCCTACTTGGTGACCGGCCACAACCCGGTCTCGTTTTATGGCGATCGCGCTCAGGGCTATCGGTTTTATGCCGATGCCGTGCCAGGTCTCCATCCTGAACTAGCCTCTGTGCTAGATAAATTAACCGATCCCAATCCCGATGCGCGCTATCAATCGGCCCATGATTTAGCCAGCGACCTGCGAGCCCTATCGGTCAGTTGAGATGGATGGCGCGACAGATGAGGCAACAACCAGGTTCGTCAACGAGTAGGACTAGACATGGCTAGAGGCGACCAGATTTATGTCATGCGTCCCTTGGGCAAAATGCAGGGGGTCTATGAACACCACGGTATTGATTACGGCGATGGCAGCGTCATTCACTATCGCAAGCCGGAGCAGGAGCCCGCGATCATTAGCCACACCTCCATGTCCTCGTTCTCCCAAGGCCACCGCATCTACATCAAACGCTATCAAACCTCATTTATCGCCGACGATGTGATTAGACGGGCTGAAAGTCGCTTGGGGGAACAGCAGTACGATTTGTTGACCAATAATTGCGAACACTTTGCTACCTGGTGCAAAACCGGGCAGCAAGACAGCGCCCAACTGCGCCAGTTTGGCTTGGGCTTTGCTGGCTTCAGTCCCAAGGAGTCCCATCAGTTGGTGGAAGAAGCCACCGTTAGCACTCCTGAACAGGCGATCCCCTTGGTTCAGCAAGCCTTGAATAATGTGGCCATCGCTCGGGCTCCCCTACAAGCTCGCTACGATCGAGCGATCGCTGACATGCAGACCTGGCATCGAGTAGCCCAACTAGCCCTCCGCCAAGGCAAAGAGACCGTGGCCCGTGCTGCCCTAGAACGCAAGGTAGCCAGCAAGAAACAACTGCCTGACCTCCAAGCCCAACTGCGCACCTTAGATGACCTGCAGCGCGACCTTCAGAAAAAACTTCAGCAGGTGCAGACGCGGTCGTTCTAAGCGATCGCCCCTCAGTGGAATACCCGTGGAATATCAGTGGAATAAGAATTTTAAAGTCGGGTGGGTCAACATCCGGGTTCAAGAGTAGGCTACGGATGTTCCAAATGTAAACAATTGGTTCAAAATTCGATTATTTTTAGAAGGACGCCATGGAGCATGGGCTCAAGGGGACATCTTTAGAGGGTAGCGTCGGCATCGTTCACGTCGCCCATTCTTACCAACTCAACCCAGTCCCCCTTCAAACCAAAGGATTCTGGGCGTCTGATAGGCTGTTGTAGTGATTCCAGTCCCGTGATTTAAGTATTGCAGTAGCTACTATGGATATTTTCAACGTGCGTCAACTGGGAACGAGAGTCAGCGCCCCCCCGGTGCTGATGTCCTCAGCAAAACGAGGGCAACCCTGCCAGCGCTTTTCCAACCGTTCACAACCCGATTCACGTCAAGGCTTAGGGCTGGGATCCCGCCTAGGGCTCTGGGTTGGGTTGCTGGGGTTGTCTGGGCTCTATGCCGCACCAGGATTCGCCCAAGCTCCCAGTGCAAGGCTGCAGAATGAGGTAGCTCAACGCTCACCCAACCTGATCAGCCAAGCCCTTGTCTTGCGTCGAGGGGCGTCTGGAGCTCCGGTAGAACGCCTCCAGCGCGCCCTCCAGGATCTGGGTTACTACGATGGCCCGATCACAGGCTTTTTTGGTGCTCTTACGGAAACAGCGGTACGGCAGTTTCAGGCAGATTCTGGGTTGCCCACGGATGGCATTGTCGGTGCATCGACGGAGACAGCCCTATTTGGCACCCCCGTGGCACCAGCCGCCACAGCACCAGCCAGCACCTCTGGCTTTATCCGGCGTGGCAGCACTGGCGCACAGGTCGTTGCTCTGCAAGAACGCCTAGCAGCGCTGGGCTACTACACAGGCGGCATTGATGGAGACTTTGGTGCTGGCACTGATACGGCGCTACGAGCCTTCCAATCCCGCAATAACCTGACGGTGGATGGCATTGTTGGCCCAGGTACAGAGGCAGCCTTGCGTAGTTCCTCTGCTGTGGCAGCCGCAGCGCCTACGCCACCCACGACTCCTGCCCCAACCACTCCACCGGTAAGGGTGCCCGATCCCGATGATGGGATTTTAGAATTTGGTGAATCTGGCCCAGAAGTGCTGACCCTCCAAACCCTGCTTCAGTCTCTCGGGTTTTACCAGGGAGGACTAGACGGAATCTACGGCCCCGGTACTCGGGATGCCGTCACGGCCTTTCAACGGTCTCAGGCCCTGACGCCAGATGGGGTAGCTGGGGCCCAAACCCGCGCTCGGCTCGACCAAGTTGCCGCTACCCCGCCGCCAACGCCGCCAACCCCACCGGTTGTCACGGTGCCGCCGCCTGTAACACCAGCTCCCACAACTCCAGCCCCCACAACTCCAGCTCCAGTCGCAGACACAACAGGGCGATTTAGCGTCTTGGAATTACAGCGACGACTCGCCGATCGCGGCCTGTATACGGGGGCTCTGGATGGCATCTTAGGCCCAGCAACCCGCACTGCTATCCAGGCAGCTCAACGGGAATATAACCTCAATGAGTCTGATATTCTCCAAGGGCAATTTTAAGCCAAGGTAGCGATCGCCATTAACATTCGTGAGCAGATTGCTCAAGCTGTCCCAGATCAAGATAGTCTAGATCGCGGCATGTGGTAAGCCCTTCACCCACTCTCATCGCCCTGCGCACTGAGCATGGCGATCGCTCTGGTTTAGGTTTGAATGCCAGGAGACGAGGGCTGGCTGGCATGACAAGGATTGACCACACCCAATCAATATCCATACTGCACCGATCTCGACCTTACTCGACATTATTGATAACGATGGTACATTCTCCAATTAACCCGTCTACGGCCGATCCCCTCGCAACCGCACCTCCGGCAGACTCCCACGAGCGCATCCGCCAGTTTCTCCAAGGGCTCCAGGATCAAATTTGTCAGCGCCTTGAAGCTTTAGATGGGCAAAGCACGTTCAAAGAAGATTCCTGGGAGCGTGAAGAGGGCGGTGGCGGTCGGTCGCGGGTGATTCGCGATGGCCGAGTTTTTGAACAGGGCGGCGTTAACTTCTCTGAAGTCTGGGGCAACACCCTACCACCCTCCATTTTGAACCAGCGTCCTGAAGCTAAGGGTCACAAATTCTACGCCACGGGTACCTCTATGGTGCTGCATCCTCGCAATCCCTACGTGCCGACGGTGCATTTAAACTATCGCTACTTTGAAGCTGGGCCCGTGTGGTGGTTTGGCGGTGGTCTGGATCTCACCCCCTATTATCCCTTCGCAGAAGATGCTACCCACCTGCACCAAACTCTTAAGCAAGCCTGCGATCGCCACCATCCCGACTACTATCCAACCTTTAAGCAGTGGTGCGATGAATATTTCTACCTGAAGCATCGGGATGAAACTCGGGGCGTCGGCGGCATCTTCTTTGACTACCAAGATGGTCGCCGTCAAGAGCTCTATCAAGGCCCTGACCCCGATGGCCCCGCCGCTGCCTATAGCCGTAACCTGGGCGACGTTGAACCGCGCAGTTGGGAACAGATCTTCGCCTTTGTGCAAGACTGTGGTCAGGCATTTTTACCCGCCTATGTACCGATTGTGGAACGCCGTCAGGATACTGAATACAGCGATCGCCAGCGGCAGTTTCAACTCTACCGTCGCGGGCGCTACGTAGAATTCAACCTCGTCTACGATCGCGGCACGATCTTCGGTCTGCAGACCAATGGTCGCACCGAGTCTATTTTGATGTCCCTGCCGCCCCTCGTGCGCTGGGAATATGACTACAAGCCCGAAGCCAACACGCCAGAATCCGAACTCTACGACGTTTTCCT
Organism: Leptolyngbya sp. CCY15150; assembly: GCF_016888135.1. Classification (NCBI taxonomy): domain Bacteria; kingdom Bacillati; phylum Cyanobacteriota; class Cyanophyceae; order Leptolyngbyales; family Leptolyngbyaceae; genus Leptolyngbya; species Leptolyngbya sp. CCY15150. The sequence continues at coordinate 47,343 of NZ_JACSWB010000173.1, read as the reverse complement.
AAAGCCCCAAGACTGGGTGAACTGGCAGTCCTAAGACCTGCCGTGCTGAGGGCGATCGCTCCCGGCACGGCTGATAGAATGCTTTGATAGACCCAAGCGTTCAACCGGGGCGATCCGGTAGGGCTCTGGCACCCTGCCCATGGCCTGGGCGGAATCCTTCGGATCGTGCAAAAATGAGTTAAGCTACTGGGTAATGTGAACCAGCTCTAGTCGCTAGTTTTCTGGTGAACACGATGTCTCATAAGGCATCGGCCGTCATCAATCGCCTTAGACTCGACGATCCATAGGGATCTCGTCACGTGGGCGATCGCCCGTTGTCTAGACCTCATTCCTAGGGGCGATCGTTACGGGTCAAGCGCATCTTTCCTAGCACCCTACTCTCAACGCAAGCTGAGCATTCCCATGGAGCAGACAGAACACAAAACCCAAGATGGCCGAACGGTAATTGTGATGGCTCCAACAGGACGATTAGACATCACCACCGCCTGGCAGTTTCGCCTCAAACTCCAAGAATGTATTTCCAGCGTTAGCCCCCACGTTGTGATCAATTTGGGGCAGGTTAACTTTATTGATAGCTCTGGCCTCACCTCCCTCGTGGCCGGAATGCGCGACGCAGACAAAAACAAAGGCAGCTTTCGCCTATGCAACGTTCATCCAGAAGCTAAGCTCGTCTTTGAAGTGACGATGATGGACTCTGTGTTTGACATTTATGAAACCGAAGAAGACGCCTTGAGCCGTGCATCAAGTAACTTGAAGTAGGCTATGGATGCTGCAACGCAGGATCATGAAATGCTTAGGGAGTAAGAGCTAGAAGGTAGATACTTTTAAGCCCTCATGGCCTGAATCCTACCCTTGCTTCAATAACCAGAGTCATACAAATCAAACCCTCCAGCGCGTTGCTTGGCAAACGTCCCGCAAAACGGGACAATAGAGTTACGTTGGGATTACGTTAGATGTAGAGTCGAACTGTGAATAACGTCCGCACTGTCTCTGATACGAAGCGTGCTTTTTACACGCTCCACACTCGCCCGATCAACTCGATCTATCGCCGTGTTGTCGAGGAGTTGATGGTTGAAATGCATTTACTGTCTGTAAATGCCGATTTCCGCTACGATGCCATTTACGCCTTAGGAACGGTAACCACCTTTGATCGCTTCATGCAGGGCTACCAACCAGAGCATGACCAAACATCTATGTTTGCAGCTTTATGCCAGGCGATTGAGTCGGATCCGCAAACCTATCGCCAAAGCGCCGAGCAGCTCCAGGCAGAAGCCGGGCAGTTTTCCATTGAAGGGTTGATCGACAGCCTCAAGGCAGAAGACAGCAGTGACGATCGCTTAACGGTGTCTACCCTACGAGGTGTAGCAGCTTCAGGGTCATTTAAGTACAGCCGCCTGTTTGCCATTGGTCTCTATCGCCTTTTGGAGTGCATCGATCCAGAATTGTTGACCCAAAGCGATCGTTGCAATCAGGTTCTGGAAGAACTCGGTCAACTCATGCATTTGCCCACCAGCAAGATGCAAAAAGACCTAGAGCTTTATCGCAGCAATCTTGACAAAATTGTCCAAGCCAAGTCGGTGATGGAAGATATTCTCAAAGCCGACCGCAAGAAGAAAGAAGAGCGGGAAAAACAGCGACAGATGGCCGCTTCCAGCGATCCGGTAGCAGAAACGCCCGAAACACCTTAATGCTTCGATCGCTTCCCTAGGACTAAACCCAGGCGATCGCTCTGGGCAACCTGATTGATCGACCATCCTGATCGCAGTCCATCTCATCTCAAGACCTACCAAACTCATCTCAAGACCTACCAAAAGCACTATCCCCTACGGACTTCTGTCCGTAGGGGATAGTGCTATTACGTTGGAGCGATCTAGATCTTGCAGAACGCCCAATTTGGGAGGAGCTGTTGATCGCTGAGGTATAGCGATCGCCTCCTGATGCCCATAGATTCTAGGACGGAACATCAGCCTGCGCGCATGATCCCTCCCGTCTACTAGAGCCTCACGTCGGCAGGCGTCCCGCTGGTCAACATCTAGTCAACATCTAGATTCTAGATCGCGCCGATCCCCTTACCTCGGTTGTCGTAGGCATCTGTTAAGCGTCCTTCCTCTTGAGTTTCGTTAACTTCAGTCAACTCTTGAACACGCTGAGCCTTTTCTTGCTGTTTCTGAGCCTTGCGATCGCCTGGCTCTTCATAGTACATTTCTGGCTCAACGGCGAAGTTATTCACCAGCCCTTCATTATCCACGGTGTAACCATCCGTGGTGTTGATGTCTTCCTCATCGGTGGGGGGCTGCTTATAGTTTTCTTGCTCCCGCTCTATGCGGGCAGCCGTTTCAGCGGGCATAATACCGCGATCGTAGTTATCTCGTTGAATGCGGTCACCACTCATAGGTGTCCTCCTGTAGGCTAATGATCAAGACAGATTCAGGATTATCCTATTGTAGGATTGCCCTATTCTGTCTTACGGGATCTGGAGCCAGGAGATCAGCGATCGCCCTGCCTCAGTCGCGTTACTTCTAGCATGGAGGATGATTAGAGAAAGTGCGTCTACCCATCGACCCAAGCGATCGCCTTTTCATCTCTGCATATAGAGGTAGCCGACTCGCTTGAAGCTCGACGGGGAGAGCGATCGCGGCAGATCACCCATAGCTGGCCGCATCTAATAGCTGGCCGCATCTAAAAGTTCAGCAACTCCTCAAGGGCCTGGTCATCCGCCAAGGGCACCCAAAGATGCACCTGGGTACCGCCATCAAGATCACTATCAATGCGCCAACTGCCGTCATATAGATTCACCAACTGCTCCACAATCACCAATCCTAAACCACTGCCCTGCTGCTCATAGAGCTGGCGCTCAAATTGCTGAAATGCTCCAATGGCTTGAATTTGTTCTGGCTGCATCCCTCGGCCGCGATCGCTCACACAGAGATGATACCCATCCCCCTCTGGCCCACCCGACACCACAATCGATGTACCTGGCAAGGAAAACTTACAGGCATTGTCAATCAACTCTTCAATGATTTTCTGTAAATTAGCCTCACTCACCCCAATTGTGGCATTCTCCATGGCCATCGTCAGATCGGTCTGGCGTCCCTTTTGTTCTGCCACATCCATCGCGGCACATTGAGCCACAAACTCTGGCTGCTGTAAGATATGGGATCGAAACTCGGCCGCCTGAACCTCATCACTAGCCAAGACTCGCAGCTTGGAATAGAGTAAGGTATTGTTAATTACACGATGGAGTCGGCGGGCAGATAGGCTAATGCCATCAGCAATTTCTGAGAGGCTCTCTGCATCAATACCATCATGCTCATATTTCAGGATGTCTGCTAAACCCATCAGCCCATTTAATGGGGTAAGTAACTCATGGGGCATAGCCTGAGCAATGTTTTTGCGTAGTTCCTCAATCTTGCGCTGATAATGGCTCCCCACCACAGCCTTTTTCTGGAGCCGTGCATCCACCGCATTGAGGAGTTCTAGTCGCGTAAAGGGCTTGCTCAAATAATCATCAGCACCCATTTCCATGCCATGGCGTTGATCGGAGCGGCTGGCCTTCGCCGTCAGAAAAATAAACGGCGTCGTCTCTGCTTGAGAAACAGATCGCACATGAGCCAGCACGTCGTAGCCACTCAGGGTTGGCATCATGATGTCACACAGAATCAAATCTGGATCAGTTTGGGTAACGAGCTGAAGACCTTCTTGACCATTAGGGGCGGAAAAGACCTCGTATCCCTCATTTTCCAAGATATCTGAGATGAGTTCACGAATAGCATCTTCGTCTTCAATCACTAAAATTCTGTTCATCATGAAAAAAGGTATAGGGAGTCATATGTAAGCAGTTTTTGGAGCTCAGGCAGCGATCGCCCCGTCGATAGAACAGCAATAAACAGCAGGCTCTGGTAGGTCAACGGAAGGATACATCTACGGCGACTTGGCAGCGCGTGACGAGTTGAGCAAACTCTAAAGCAGGTAAGGGTCGGCTAAATAAGTAACCCTGCATGGCATCACAACGATGCATGGCTAAGAAATCTCGTTCATCTTCCGTTTCCACTCCTTCAGCAATCACATCGAGATCTAAACTGTGGGCCATTTGAATGAGAGCCATGACAATCGCTGCATTCTTAGTATTTTGATTTACCTGCTTTACAAAACAGCGATCTAACTTCAGGGTATTAAACGAGAAATGCTGCAGGTATCCCAGCGATGCATAGCCGGTGCCAAAATCATCCACCGACACCTGTAATCCCCGAGCATGGAGTTCGTTCAGGGTATTGATGGTGCTTTCCACATTTTGTACGAGCAGGCTCTCGGTCAATTCAAGACTGAGGTAACGCGGAGGCAACCCAGTTTGATCGAGCACCTGAGTTATCTCGGGAATGAGATCAGGACGATTAAATTGTGCCCCAGATATATTAACGGCTAACTTAAGCGGCGGCATCCGCTGTTCTTGCCATGTCACCGCTTGTTGACATACTGTTTGTAATACCCAGCGCCCGATGGGGATGATCACCCCCGTAGACTCGGCTAGGGGAATAAAGTCATTGGGAGGAACCAGGCCGCGCTGCGGATCATGCCAGCGAATCAGAGCTTCTGCTCCCACCAACTCACCCGTTTGTAGACTGATCTGAGGCTGGTAGTAGAGGGAGAATTCATCCTGCTCTAAAGCTTTCAGGAGGCGATCGCGATCTTCGATCTGGGTATGAGATCCTTCAGATGCATTGCCGTAGGCTTGATGCAGAGCGGCTTGCTTCTTGAGCCTCGTACGAATGGTATCAAGAAGATCTAGACGATCAAACGGCTTGGTAATATAGTCGTCAGCACCCAAGGCCATGCCGTGGCGGATATCCAAGCGCTCTGATTTGGCGGTTAGAAAAATAAACGGAACGGCGGCGGTGATGACCTCTTGCTGCAAGGCCGCTAAAATGCCGTAGCCATCTATTCCTGGCAGCATCACATCACACAAAATTAAGTCTGGGGTGATGTCGCGAGCCATTTGTAACCCAGATATCCCATCTTCAGCACAGATTGGTTCATAACACTCAGCTTCCAGCAAATCTGAAATGAGATCGCGGAGCATGGGTTCATCTTCAATAACCAAGATCTTTTTGGGAGACATAGGGTGCGGACCTTTAGGGATAGGGACTACTCAGCAACTGCCGTCAACCATGATCATGATGGTTCATGACGATTCATGGTGAACGCCCAAAGAATTCAGTGCCTCTGGATGGGGAATGGTCGTGAATCCAGTTGCAGAAAAGTGTAGGGGTAACTCAACTATAAAACTGGTGCCCTCCCCTAGGATACTGTCAATCTGAATATGGCCGCCGTGAAGATCGATGGCATTCTTAACAATGGATAACCCTAGACCCGTTCCGGGAATGGTGCCCACATTCTTAGCGCGGTGGAAGGGTTCGAACAATCGGGATAGATCTTCCGAGGGAATACCAATGCCGCGATCGCGAATCAGGAAGGTGGCGGTGAGCGGCGCGCTGGCCTGCGGGGAAGGTCGAATCGTCACCTGGAATTCAATCTCAGCATGGGCTGGCGAGTATTTCAGCGCATTGGACAGCAGGTTGCTAATCACATGCCGCAACAGTTTTTCGTCGAGATAAGGACGCAGGGGCAAGGTGATCGGCGGCTGATTGGCGATCGCTGCTAATTCCGCCGGACTGGGCGGTAGGTAGGTGAATTGAATCGCGTGCTGCTGGGCATTGAGTTGATTGGCATTGAGCTGAATGCCCTCCACCAAGGTTCGACAAAACTCAGCGAGGTCGAGGGGAATGGGCGTAAAGGAGAGCCGGCCCGAGTCATAGCGGCTGATCAGCAATACATCATCCAAGAGCTGAATCATATGCTGCACCGCTGATTTAATTTGCTGGTAGTAGCGCAGCCGTTTCTCTGGCTTGAGCTTATAGTCTGGATATTCCAGCAGCTCCGTCGCACTCAAAATAGTGGTGAGGGGCGTGCGAAACTCGTGGGATGCGGTGGAAATGAACCGAGATTTTAGCTCATTGAGTTCTTTTTCATGCTCCAGGGTTTGCAAAATATCGGCTTCGGTTTGCTTGCGCTCCGTAATATCCAACAAGGTGCCGACAACGCCTTGGGGGCGACCATTGGCATCATGAAAGAGCGCCTTGTAAAAAATGACATCTTGACGCGTGCCGTCGGCCCGCACCACGGAACTTTCATACACCTGGTTGCCTCCATGGAGGTGGCGCAGGGTTTTGGCGTCATCACGATAGCTGTTGGCTAGCTCAGGGGGAGCGATCGCATCAATGGTTTGACCAATGATGACCTCTCGGGTCGTCCCCAGATAGTCTTCAAATGCTCGGTTACAGCCTAGATAAATCCCGTGGGTGTCTTTATAGAAAATTGGGTTGGGAATGGTATCGATGAGGATTTGCAGTAGCCGAAACTGGGATTGTAGAGCTGTCTCCGCCTGCTTGCGATCGCTAATGTCTTCAGCAATACCAGCAATTCGATAGGGACGGCCAACGGAGTTCAGCACATAGGAGGCCCGGATCCAGACCCAGCGCACCGTACCGTCAGATTGCACAATCCGGTATTCTTCGTTGAGGTCGGTCTTGGCACTGAGATGAGCTTTGAAGGCCTGACGGATGCGATTTTGATCCTCTAGATGGGCTCCATCAAAGAAACAGGCTTTGGGATCTTCCATCAGGGACGGGCAGGGATAGCCCCAAATGTCTTGATAGCCAGGGCTGATGTAGAGGAGTTGCTGTCCGTCGGCAGACAGCAGAAAAAAGCAGTCGTGGATGTTTTCGGCCAGTTGGCGAAACTTTTCTTCACTTTGGCGCAGGGCTTCTTCCGATCGCTTGCGATCGCTAATGTTGCGGACGATCGTACACTTAAGCTCCTTGTCATCAAATTCTAGATAGCTAGAGTTGAGCTCGACGGGGATCTCCTGACCCAATTTAGTCAGGTTGATCGACTCTTCCGTATAGCTACCCCGCTGCTTGAAATTCTGCCAATGGGACTGCCAAAGGGACTGCGGGTAGTGGGGATCAATCTTATCAATGGACAGAGCTAGCAGTTCATCCTGGCTATAGCCAAGAGCCTCACAGGCGGCTTCGTTGACATAGAGAATTTGTCCATCGTCCTGCACCAAAAAGACCGCATCCCCCACCCGGTCGAGGGAGTAGCGGGCAATGCGTAGGTCGGCTTCCGCTAGCTTGCGATCGCTAATATCGCGAATGATGCAAACAAACTCCTGTTGCCCAAAGCGGGAGAGAGATAGCTCTTGGTAAAACAACGTGCCATCCTGCCGCTGTCCCATGATTTCACCGCTCCAGTGGTGCTGCCGGGCGATCGCGGGCAAAATTTCTGCTTGAATTTTAGCCTGCTCCTGATCTGCATAAACACTCCAGCATCCCCGCCCTAAAAGTTCTGTGGGCTGATGGTACCCATAGATGTCTACAAAGGCTTGGTTAAGATAAGTAAAGCAGTGATGCTGATCGACAATGGCAATGCCATCCCGCGAGGCGGCCATGGCCGCCGCTTGCTGGCGCATGACGCGCTGGGTTTTCGATCGCTCCACCGCATAGCGGATCGTGCGCATCAGCAACGCATAGTCAATTTGCCCTTTCACCAAGTAGTCTTGGGCTCCAGCTCGCAGGGCAGAGAGCCCCACCTCTTCGCTGCGCAGCCCCGTGAGCACCACAATAGCTAGGTCAGGAAACTCTGCATGAAGTTGGGTGACGGCTTCCAAACCTTGGGCATCGGGCAGGGAGAGGTCGGATAGCACCACATCACAAGCCTGGGTATCGAGGTGGGCGATCGCTGCTTGCAAAGACTCCACATGCATCAACGTCCAGGACAGCGAATTGGCATCATCCAGCACATCTTGGAATAGATCCGCATCGGCCGGATTATCTTCAATCAACAAAATTTTGAGGGGGGAGTTGACCATGCGCTCTACGTCCTTCGCGGCGGCAGTTTGACGGCAGCAAGCCAAAAATCTTCGATCGCTTTGATGAGGGTCATGAATTGCTCTAAATCGACCGGTTTAATCAGGTAGCAATTGGCGTGGAGGCTATAAGCACTCCGAATGTCCTCCTCGGCGGAGGATGTGGTGAGGACAATGATAGGAATGGTGGCCAAGTCTGGATCAGACTTCAGCTCAGCCAACACCTCACGACCATTTTTTCGAGGTAAGTTGAGATCTAGCAGAATGAGGTCAGGGTGCGGATGATTGGCATAGTCTCCCTGGTGTCGAACAAATGCGATCGCCTCCACTCCATCTTCTACGACATGGACGTGATTGAGTACCTTAGATTTACGGAGGGCTTCGATCGCAAGGTCTGCATCACTTGGAGAATCTTCAACCAGCAAAATCTCAATAGACATGAATACAGGGCAGAGCGTGGACGATGGACAGATGGAGGCGTCACAATTTCTCCAATAGTAACTCCTGTTGTGAGGGGTCGTATTCCCCTAAACGCTTGTACGTTTTGAGGCGACCAGCTTCAGACGACCAGCGAACCTCGAATCATTCCTCCAAGAAAGCTTGTTGGGTCAAGGCTTTGGCAATCGTAAACCGGAAGGTTGAACCCTGTCCAGGTTGAGACTGTACGCCGATCGTGCCATGGTGGCGTTCCACAATCTTTTTGCAAATGGCCAACCCAATGCCCGTACCGGAATATTGACGGCGGGTATGTAGCCGCTGAAAGATGATAAAAATGCGATCGGCATATTGGGGATCAATGCCAATGCCATTATCTTGCAGGGTAAACAGCCAATAGTCGCCCAAGTCTTCCACCGTAATCGTAATCTCTGGGGAGCGATCGCTGCGATATTTGATGGCATTGCTCACCAAGTTTTGCAGTAAACGGGTGAGCTGGTTGAGATCCGCCGTGATGGTGGGCAAGGGATCGTAGTGAAGACGAGCTTCGGCTTCAGCGATCGCGGCATCTAGATTTTTCTCGACTTGCTGCAACACCTGATTGAGATCAAGCTGTTCAAGGGTCAGCTCACCCCGCCCAACTCGGGAATAGCTGAGCAAGTCTTGAATGAGCTGCTGCATATAGCTGGCCCCATCCACAATGTAGTGAATGTATTTGTCTGCCCGTTCATCAAGCTGTTCCTCGTAGCGCTGGGCCAGGAGTTGGGTGTAGCTGGTAATTGCCCGCAGCGGTTCTTGTAGATCGTGGGATGCAATATAGGCAAACTGCTCTAGCTCTTGGTTGGAATGCAAAAGCTGCTGGGTGAGGTTTTCCCGCTCCATAATTTGGGTTTGCAGATAGGCATTCACATCAGCCAATTCCATTGTGCGCTGCTGAACGCGCAGTTCTAGCTCATCCCGCGATCGCCGCAGTTCTTCTTGCACCAGCTTGATATGGCTAATGTCTTTGATCAGCGCCATGTAGTTGGTGATCGTGCCTTGCTCATCGTAAAGAATGGTGGGCGTGACGATCACGGGAAAACGCTGACCATTCTTGCGCATAAAGATGAGTTCAACATCATCCAGTTCCTGGCCGTTGGCCAGCGTTTGGGCCGCCGTCATAATCGTGGCCTGCTCCTCCGGCGGCCAGTAGGGATGGGGCATCGCCGTACCGATCAGCTCATCGCGACTGAAGCCGGTCATATCACACAGGGCTGGGTTGACGTCCAGATGCACACCTCGGTGATCCAGCAGGGAAAAGCCATCCTGTAGATTAGCAATGAGATTTTCGGAAAACTCCTTGCTGGTACGCAGCGCCTTTTCTGCCCGAATGCGATCGCTAATATCCAAGCAGGCACTTAACAAACAGGGTTGCCCCCCCAGCTCAATGCGTCCCGAGGACAGCAGCATAGTTTGAACGTCTCCCCCCTGAACTTGGGAGTGGATCAGCATATTTTGCACATGCCCCTTGGCTTGCATGGTCTCCAAAAAGGCCTGGCGCTCTTGGGAGGAGTTCCAAAACTGCATGTCTTCTGAGGTGCGGCCAATCGCCTCTTCGCGGCTAAAGCCGGTGTTGGCAATCCAGGCCTCGTTGACGGCAATATGGCGGCTGTCGGGATAGGAGGTAATGCTTAAGGGAATGGGGCTGGCATTAAAGGCCATGGCAAATCGCTCTTGGGACGCCCGCAGCTCTTGCTCAGCCTGCCGTCGTTCTGTGACATCCAGCACCAAGGACAGCATAGAAATGAGCTGTCCAGAATCATCAAACAAGGTGGAGTTATACCACTCACAGTAGATCACCTCTCCGGTTTTGGTGAGATTGCGATTGTGGCAAACATTGTGAGGCTGATACCCCGAGAGCAGGTCTTGCATCACGTGATTGACTTGATCGATGTCGTCCTCATAGATGAAGGGCCAATCATTAGGATGCTTATCCACCACTTCTCCAAATTTCCAGCCAAAAATTTCACTCGTCCTCGGAGACCATCCCTGAACCTGAAAATGGCTGTTCCATTCAATTACGCCAATGGGAGAGTTTTCGATCAGCGAACTCAGTCGCTGGTAGGCCTCATGCAGCTCAACCGTGCGCTCTGCCACCCGTTGCTCCAGCTCATTGCGCGATCGCAGCAGGGCTTGTTCAACCTGCTTCTTCTCTGTCACATCATGGGCGATCGCATAGATCAGTTGCTTTTCGGGCACCGCCACCGTGCGCCACGACAGCCAACGATAGGAACCATCTTGGTGGCGATAGCGATTGTCAACCTGGCTGTAGGTAGCGCTGCCGCTGGTGATGCGGCTGAGGAGCGCCTGCAGGGCAGCCTCGTCATCAGGATGAACGAAGGTGCAGCCTAACTGTCCCTGAATGGTGTCTGGACTATAGCCCAGCACATTGACAATGGCAGGGTTAACCGAGAGAAAGCGCCCCTTAAAATCTACGATCGCCATGATGTCTGGCGAGAGGTTAAAAAACTGGTTACGCTCCTCCTCTAAGCGTTTGCGATCGCTAATATCAAGCAGGATGCCGTCCCACAACATATCCCCATTGTCCTGCCGCTCAGGGCGGGCAATCCCCTGTACCCAGCAGATCTGCCCCGTAGGCAACACCATCCGCCACTCTTGCTGTATCGGCAGTTGACTGGTTTGGGAATAGTCTAGAGCTTGGGCCACTCGCTCATGATCATCGGGATGCACCATGCTCCAAAACAGAGACGGATTGCTTTGGAAGACGTAGCGATCGAGACCAAAAATGCGAATACATTGATAGCCAATAAACGGAAACGACTGCTGACCGTCCCCATGGCGAATGTATTGGAAGATCATGCCAGGAACGTTGGCAAACAGCCGTCGAAACTGCGTCTGGGCAGAGGAGAGCGCCGACGCCACTTGCTTCAGTTCCGTAATATCTTGGGCCACGATCGCCACTTGGGGGGAGACGTTGGAGTCTGTGTGATCGAGCCAAAATGCGTTCAGCAATACTGGAATGGTTGCCTGGGTGATGGCATGGCGCAGGTTGATCTCCCCGTGCCAAGCCCCCTCTGCTTGCAGCATCGGCACCATACAGCTTGATAGCACCACCTGATCTTGGGGATGGATCAAATCCGCAAGCTGCACATGGGCGATCGCCCCAGATTCTAAACCCAACAACTGCTGACCAGCCCGGTTGAGAAACTCCAGCGGGCCATGCAGCGACAGGATGCCCACCAATTCCGAGCTATTTTCCACAACTGACGCCAATTTTCGCCGTTCGCCATCTAGACAGCGCTGGACAGACATGTTGCGCCCAATCAGCAAATAGCCGGTGCAGTCTCCCTGGGGATTGTGTAACGCTGTTGCAGACACCGCCATGGGAATGCGATCGCCCGTGCGGCTAATGTAGGTCCAATCCTGTTCTTTGGGATCATTGGCAGCCAGAGGGGTTACCAACACCTCAAAGTTCGTTACTACGGGCTGTTCTAAAGCGACGGATAACGCGATCGCCCGTCTCCGTACCTCAGCCGGGCAGTAGAACAGCAACGGCGTTGCCTGACCCATCAACGCCTGAGCGTCATAGCCCAAAAGGCGCTGGGCCGTCGCATTCATGGTTTGAATCCGTCCCTGGGTATCCGTCGATAAAATGGTGAAATCGGCATGGTCGAGAATTGCCTGCTGGAGCCGCGTGAGGTCTCGCAGACTGGATTCCATGCGCTTGCGCTCTGTCATATCGCGGACAATCACCAGCACTTCATCCGCCCCACTTTTCACCACCCGCGCTTCTTCATGGATGACGCCTTGGGGGCCGACTGTGTCGTATTCATAGACCTGTAGCTGCTCTGTATCAATAGCTTGGCGAATATAGTGCAAACGTTCGACCGCCATGTCGTGTGGCAGTTGATCGGCCAGATTTTTACCTACAGGATTGTCTAGATTGCCAATAAAGGGAAAGTCTGGCGCAACAAAGATATTTAGATAGGTGCCGTTGCCATCCAGCTCAAGGATGAGATCGGGGATAGCTTCTAATAAAGCCCGCTGCTTCGCTTCACTCTTCTGCAAGGCCAGTTCAGCTTGCTTCCGTTCTGTGATGTCGATCAACATACCCATCGACCCGTGAATGCCCATGTCATCATCCACGAAGGGACTCCCGCTGACAAGACACCAAAGGGTATCTCCCGATCGCGTCTTGAACTGCAGTTCATATTGATCGCTGATCCCTTGTTGGCGCAGGGCCGATCGTTGTGCCAGGTTGTCACGATGCTCGGGAATTACCAGCGTTGACTCATGGCGGCCAATCAGATCTGCAGAGGCATACCCCAGCATCTGGCAATAGCGTTGGTTGACAAACTGAATGATGCCGTCTCCATCGACAATCACCACCCCTTCTTTCATGCGGTCAATGAGGGTGCGGTAGGTGCGATCGCTGGCTTGCAGTTGGGCTGCCAAGGATGAACAAGATGCGGAAGATACGGTATCTCCAGCCGAAACAGAAGAGGATAGGGGGTAGGTCATGGACGCTGCAGTGAGACGGCGCGATCGCGGATAGTCATCAAAATCATCAACGCTAGATGAGCCATGGCTGACACAACCAAAACTAGGACTACAGCAGCGCCCTACAGGACAAAGCCCGGCCGGCTGCTCTCTATGGGTATCTCAGTCCACTTCATCTAGCTAGGCTAGAGGATCTTAACGGCGTGCTCCCACCCGTAGGCTCTCAAGCAGGCGCTCCCAAGGGTTGGATCCAAGCCATAGAATCCAAGTCATAGGATCCGAATCATGATAATCCAAGCCATAGAATCTAACCCTCTTGGTCAGACATGAGGAGCTAGGCATGGGGAGCCAGATTGTAGAGTAGATTGTGGGACAGTGGGACAGACGAATCGATGATGATTGGTAAGTTCTGACTTTAAGCCTAACGCATTCACCCCGCTAAGATCCTAGGTCTATCAAAGCTTGTTATTTTCCAGAACACTATCCGTAAGAACTGGGAAATCTAAGGCGATCGCCCCTCTGTTATCTGAGATTGTACTGACAGCCTAGCTACACCTAGCTAAGGCATAACTCGCCAATGTGTCATTTATTACAGTAACCGTAATTGTGCGGTGCTGGGTTCGTCTTGATGGTTTGGGGAGGGTTGATCGAGACTCGGCTCCACCTCCGTCCAAGCGGGGTCATCATCGTTGAGCAACGCCAGCGCCGCCGCCATCATATCGCTACCCAGATCGCGCAAATCATCTCGGCTAGCAATATAGGTTTCCAATACATCTAGGGGATCCAGGCTGCGATCGCTGCGCAGTTCTGGTAGGCGTGGGCGGGCAAGCTGGCTGATTAACTCGGGATGAATGGTGTAGGTATGGGCGGCCTCCAGCGCCGTATGCAGCGCCGCAGCATCAAGCGCATCGATTTGGTCGGCATGAAGCTGATACATGAGCCGCACGACGGCATCCTGAATGGGAGCACGGGCGATCGCTTCCAGCAGCTTAGCTTGGGGCATGGCCGCATCACAAAGATTAACCCGCAGGGTGTGGAACGGACGCACCGGCAGCGGACAAAACTGCACCTCTGCGTGGCCGCGCTCTAGGTCAACCAATACATAGCCCTTATCCTCCGCTTCTTCGCTAAAGTCTACCCGCTCAATGCTGCCGGGATAGACCACCGGCGGATCCTTGCACAGTACTTGATGGCGATGCACATGCCCTAGGGCCACGTAGTCAAAACAAGGGCGGGTCAGTAGGGGCATGGGTACCGTAAACCCTTTGCCAGCCGCTAGAAAGCGTTCCGCTCCATAGCAGGCCGTATCGGTCATCAGATGGGCGAGGAGAATGGTGGGAATGCTGGGATCAAGCTGCCGGATTTCGCCTTCTAGGGCCACCCGCAGGCGATCGATCAGCAGATGATTCACCTCGGCCAACGACAGTCCCTCGGTTTGTGGACGGGTCAACAAGGTCGAGGGCGTCAACCACGGCAGGGTAATCACCTGCACATCGCCGTGGCGGGTCGTGATCGGGTGGGTTTCGAGGCGATCGCCCACTACAAAGCCCGGTACGCCCAAGGTACGGTAAATGCAAAGGCTGGCTCCGCCCTGCCCTTGGGCATGTTGGTCATGGTTGCCCACCAGCAGCACCGTAGGAATATCCGCATCTACCAAGCGACGAAACTGCCGAGCAAAGGCTTCTTGCACAAAGGGCGGCGGCGTGGCATCGGGAAACGCATCGCCACCAAACAGCACCAGATCGACCGGTTCAGCGATCGCCCGGTCGATGCAGCGAGATAACGTACTCACAAAATCTTCTAGGCGGGTATTCAGACCCGTTGCTGGGTTAATGCGTCCATGGGAGAAGCCGCTGCCTAGATGGATATCCGATAGGTGCAGTACTTTGATCATCAAGCCCCCTCAGGGAACAGAACATCCGCCTTCTGTCCTGGTTATACCGTATTTTTGTCGCGATGGAGCAGGGAGCCTCATCAATCCCTCAACAAGAGGGTCTATTTGTGAAGCTGCTGTATGGATTCAGCGATTAAAACCGATTTCAAGATCAGGATTTTTCTACCCTAAATTTTTCGAGTCTTTATCAGCCACCATCATCCGGTAAAGATTTGCTGAAGGGAGGGCGATCGCTATATTCAAACCTCCGTAGTTATCGCTAGGATGCATGGCATGAAGGTGCATGATTAAGACAGCATTCAGGTAAATCTTACTTACCCATCAAGGGTCAGCCAGTTGCTCAGACCTAGGCTTGCTGGGCCGATAGCCAACGGTTGGATCCTTCTCTCTTCACGGACTTGATGCCATGGGAACTTACAAAAATGTTATGGAACTGCTCACCGAGGAAGCTGTTGAATGCCAGTTAAAACAACTGCCATCTCGGGTGTCAGCCTATATGAAAGTTGATGAACTGGTCGCCTACGCTCTCAACCAACTGCCCTCCCTCTACGCAACGACCGAGAAGGGGCTGAAGTATCAATTGCGCAGAGGGCGTAGCCACTATGGCCAGCAGATTAATCAGGCCGTACAACGGGCGATCGCTGCCGTGCAGCGCGACCCGATTCGTAGCCAGACTCCCCTTTCGGATGTCGAACAGACGCCCCAAAAGGTGCTGCAACAGATGCGCACCCTGTTTCAGGATGACTCCTTGAACTGGGATACCGTACCCAGCTTAGTTGAGCGGGCCCTGCGCCAAGATAACCATCAGCCTGCCTCTGCCAAAGCAGAACTATACACAACATCTCACCGTCAGCAGGCTTGGAACGACCTGGATCAACCGCCTCGCCGCCCGCCTAGCGTAGCGAACCATCGTCCCTGGCGACATCCCTTTGCCGATCGCTTGCCCGATAGTGCAGCCAGCCAACCGCTAGAATCCCTAGAGGCTCAAACCAGCTCCACCATTAATCTCGACGTGGTACCCCAACCTGTGACGCGATCGCCTGAAGATTTTACCGACTGGAGCCATCCGTTATCTCAACTTTAGCTGACACCCTATGCAGCATCTTAGCCATGCCAATTTAATATGCAGCAGCCTTGGATGTAGGGTGTGTTCGCGAAGCGTGACGCACCACAAGCCCTGTCAATGATGCGTTAGCTGTCGCTAAGGCATCCTAAAATAACGTGCTTCTTTAAAGAAGTGTGGCATAAAAGGATCAGATATTGATACATAAGATATTGCATCCTAAAAGCTAGAATCAATCATCTGGAGTTACCGAAACACCCATGGAGGTAGAGCATAACGTCACAGCGTTAGCTTTTATGTTAATCTCCTCTAGAAAAGCTCGATCATGTTCTTCAATGACCATCATAGTAATGATTATGGGCGTATCAGGCTCAGGCAAGACGACCATTGGCCAGCGCGTAGCCGATGCTTTGAACTGGGAGTTTCTCGACGCCGATGATGTTCATCCAGCCGCCAATATTGACAAAATGCGGCGAGGGCAACCCTTAGACGACAGCGATCGCGCCCCATGGCTTGCAACCCTTGCCGATATCCTATCTGAACGGGTCACCCAACAGCGCCCGACTATTTTAGCCTGTTCTGCCCTCAAGCAATCCTATCGCGATCGCATCCAGCAAGGTTGTCATCACGTATCTATTATTTATCTCAAAGGCAGCTACGATGTGATTTACCATCGGATGCAACAGCGTAGCCAGCATTTTATGGAGGTAGATTTGCTTGCTAGCCAGTTTGCCATTCTAGAAGAACCCGAAGACGCGTTGGTGGTTGCCTTGGATCAACCCCTCGATGCTATAGTTCAAGCTATTCACACCCATATCGTCAATCTCGCCCTTGTGTCCATGGACGGACAGACGGACTAGGATGGCGATCGCTCCTATCCCACCGACCATGCTATGACCTCCCTCGACTTCTATCCGCCAACGCTACGTCCATGGCTGGTACGCCTGATTCAGTGGAATGCTGGGTGGATAGCCCGCTGGCTTTACTGGATTGATCTGGAGGTTGCGCCGGAACATCTGCAGCATTTGATCAACCTCAAGGGCGATCGCATCCTCTTATTACCCAATCATCCCACCTTTCATGATCCTGTGGTGATGTTTATACTGTCGGCTAAGGTAAAGCAGCCGTTCTACTACATGGCCGCCTATGAGACCTTCGATAATCCCAGCACCATGTTTCTGATATCGGCAGGCTTCAAGCCCTTGCACCGATTGGCACAGTCAGGCTACGTGACTAAGGGACTACGGTGGCTGCTTCAGCAGTTGGGGATGTACTCCATTCGCCGTGGCTTAGCCGATCGCCCCAGTATTGCCCAAACCTTAGCGCTGTTGACCGAGCCAGCCTGCCACTTGGTGATCTTTCCTGAAGGCGGCTGTTCCTTCCAAAACGATACGGTGATGCCCTTTCGATCCGGGGGCATTCATATGGCGTTCCAAGCGTTGAATAAGTACGCCAAGACCCAGGAAACCATTCCTAATCTCTATGTGGTGCCTGTGAGCATCAAATATCACTACACCGACGAGACCCAACCGATTATTGAGCGATCGCTCCAGGGACTAGAAACTCACTTTGGCATCATTTATGAACCAGATACCCAACCTGATGACTATGGGCGTCTGAGAGCGATCGCTGAACGGGTCTTAAGCACCATTGAAGCTGACTATGGACTAACTCCACCAGACTCCCTGCATCAAGACTGGAACGATCGCATTCATGTCTTGAAACACCGGGTAATTGAAGCCTGTGAGCAGCAGCTATCGATGACCTCAGCGCCCGGAGACTTCATCCGCGAACGGGTCTACAAAATTCAGCACCGGTTGCGCACCCAAGCCAATGCCGTCGATCAGCAATTGGACTGGAGCTACAGTTTAGTAGAAAAGACCATGATTCGCCTGCTCAATTTTGATGCTATCTATGATGGCTATGTTGGTACCCATCCAACCCCTGAGCGCTTTCTCGACACCTTGATCCGCCTAGAGCGCGAAGTGTTTAATATCGATCAACCCCCGCCCAAGGGGCACCGGATCGCCCAAGTGTCTATTGGAGAACCCTACAACTTAAAAGATAGGTTGGACGAGTATCAACAGGAGCGATCGGCAACGGTGGATCATGTCGTAGCCAAGGTTCACGCCGCCGTAGTTCAGGATCTAGAGGTGATGTCCAAGGTATGTCAACCAGACTCCTGATCGTTGCGGAATAGACATCTATAGCCATCATTCCATGGGTTAGAATGCCAAGACAGTCTAGAGATGTTGGAAAGTTGGCGTTGCTGAATGAGGCTATGAAATTAGAACGTGATCAGGATGCTCATACTCACAACTCATTCACTATCAAGGTAAGCGTCTCGCTCACGTTCTCTAGTGCAAATCATATATCGATTCAGCAATGCCGGAGCAATTAGCTAGGGCGTATTTTAACCAAGCTGAAGACAGCTATGTATTGAATCAGCCTAGACTTCAGCCTAGATTCAGTCAAGCTAAATTAAATAAAACAGCATTCTCATTAAGATAGCCAACTGCCACAACAGGTATTTTGGTTATCCTTATTTAAATTAGAGATTAAAGACCGGCAAAATAAATGCTGCAATGATGCCGCCTATGACGATAACTTCAGTCACCGTTAAGGCTAGGCTAGAGTGTTTTGCCTTAATTCCTCGCAGCCAAGAACGCGGACTATCTTGCTCCCGAGTCTTAATCTTAACTATAGATAACAATAACGGTACTCCTCCCACCTTGGCTCCCAGTAGCACATGTAGAGCAAGGGATAAAAACATCACTCCCCAGGATATTAAGTGGGCTAGGTACCAAACATGATAGGTCTCACCTGCTGGAAGCCACTCTTCTTTCATCATACGTCCCGTCACTACAGCACCTGTAGAGGCTAATAACATCAATGTATTGGCGAGGCGATGAGTGGAGATCCAGCCCAAAGGTGTATTGAACTGGAGTACTTGCTTGAACGATTGCTCTTGACCTAATCGATGAAATCCTAAATGAAAGCTATAGAGAGCAAAGATGGGAAGAATCAACAAGAACGTCAGTCCAAACGTGCCATGAATACCTTGAATACTCTCTAGCTTAGGTAAGCCAATACTTCCCCAACGCCCATCGTAAGTGTTGTAGACCCAAAATCCTGAAATCAAAGCCAGGATAGTTAAAACTGCAACTGAACCATGCAGGATTCGCAGTAAAGCAGGCTGATATGGACTGGACGGTGGCATGCGGGAAAGAGCTTAAATGTGTATGCCGTGAATTATAGCAGAACTAGCATGGTGTTCCCGTCTCTTGATAGCTGCGGAACAACTGTTGTTATGAAGCCTCAAGCCTTCAGGTATTGAACTAGATGTTGATCAAGTCTTTGACTTACTTGGCCAATCTAGGTGCTTCTTTGACCTCTTGTCACCGGCTCTTGATGCACATCTTCTCTAGCAAACGTGAGTTCGACGGATGTACTCTTACCCTATACGTCGTGGGGGGCTAGGCGAAGCCTTAACGCACCGTGTAATCAGGCTTAGATGTATGACGCTGCCACTTTAGCGAAGCCGTGCGGCAGGCTATACGCCATCTTCCCATCCATAGAATTCTCGACTCATAACGCTATCGAACTCAGGTTCTATCAACCTACAGAACCTAGTCCCAGCTATCCGATCGCCCCCCTACTAGGCCAAGAGAACACTTTGCGTCATGCTATGTAGTGCTAGGCAGATGTGCCCAGGGGGCGATCGCTAGCAACGATAAGGTAGACGTAAGGTATAGGAGAGGTGTTATGTTGTCAGGAACAGATCCCGTCAAGCTGATGAAACAGCAGGTTGGCTTCACGGCCGCCGATCGCGTGCAGTCGGGTGCCATTGTGGGTTTAGGAACCGGTTCAACCACCGCCTACGCCATTCAGCGCTTGGGCGATCGCCTTAAGTCTGGTGACCTGAAAGACATCAAAGGGATTCCCACCTCCTTTCAGGCGTCGGTGTTGGCAAAACAGTATGGCATTCCTCTCACCACCCTGGATGAAGTCGATCGCATTGATGTGGCCATCGACGGGGCCGATGAAGTCGATCCCCAAAAGAATTTGATTAAGGGCGGTGGTGCGGCCCACACCCGCGAGAAGGTGGTGGATTCCTTAGCCGAGCTGTTCATTGTGGTGGTGGATAGCTCCAAGCTGGTGACCGCCTTGGGCACCACCTTTGCCCTGCCGGTGGAAGTGTTACCCATGGCGATCGCTCCGGTCACCCGTGCGCTAGAAGCCTTGGGTGGCACCGTGGAGCTGCGTATGGGTGTGAAGAAGGATGGCCCGGTGATTACCGACCAGGGCAACATGGTGCTCGATGTCACCTTTGCAGCGATCGCCAATCCAGCGGAGATGGAAGTGACGATTAATAACATCCCCGGCGTGCTGGAAAACGGGCTCTTCGTCAATGTCACCGATGTGGTGTTGATTGGCGAAATCAAAGACGGCGAGGCCATCGTCCGGGAAATGTAGCCTAGGTTCGGCTTAAGACAAACAGGCTGCCGCCATTGCCCCGTCCGATGCGCAGATCGCCATCCAAGTAGGTGACATCTAACCAAGCATCTCGATTAGAGGTATCAATGGCCACATCCAAGGCAGCCAACCGTTTCCCCGACTGCAGGGTTTGGATAAACCCCTCGGGGGATCGGTACCCCAAAAATCCTGCAAATCCCACCACGGAGCGATCAAACTGCACCTGCACCCGCTGCTTGGAGACCGGTTGAAACACCGCCGCCACACTCACCACAGCGCTAAGCAAGGGCAAGCCATACAGTTCGGCAATATTATAGATGCGCTGCTGGTCTGGCAAAATGTATTGATAAATTTGCCCAAGGCGACAGAGCGGAATTTGCTCAAACCGCAGCAGATCTTGACTGGTCGTGTAGAGCAGTCGCCAGTTGCCCTGCAATAATTCTGGGGCCGCTAGGGGCTCGGGGGTGGGGTTGCGTTCCTCTAAACGGGCGATCGCTGCCTGAATGGCCTGCTGATCTGCCGCTGTTGCCAGCACGCCGCGATTTTTACCTGCGATCGCATCCAGTAGTTCCGTTTTACCTAACATGGTTAGCCCTCGTTGATCTCGTTGATCGATCAGACCCAGCATCGCGTAGCCCAAGACCGGTAACATGCAGCATTGACCTGAAAACACCCCTCACTTTCGAAATTCCTATCTATCAAAGCGGCCGACTATGCAAACCCTGATGTTAATATTTTGCATGGCTTCCCGTAACGATCGCTGAGATCTGTCGTAACCTACGGGCGTAACCCATGGGCTCAACGACAGCCTTTTGTAAATCCTAGGCTAAATTCCCCTGATCAAGGAAGAAACCTAGTGTCAGTAGGGATAACATCTCCGCTGCGATCGCCCCAGGGTAGCTGCCTGAGTCTCGTCTCAATATCATCTAGTGTTAATCGCTAAGGTCACTCCCATGAAAAACAATCCAGCCCTACGCGAGTCGCCTCGCAGTCAACCCGCCGGTGTGATTCCGGCCCAGCGTGATGCTTCTATCTTGGACTGGCTGGAAGGCACCAACCGTCTTTTGGAACGCGAAACGGTAGGGATTCCATCTGGCCCTGAGGAAGAAGAAGAAATCACGGAACTCATGGATAGTAACGATGATAGCTTCGACGATGACGACGATGATGATCTCGATCTAGACGACTAGTCAGCAACGTCAGCGGGCTTGTTCCGATCGCTCCCTGCTGATCCCAGGCGGCGATGCGAGTTCCATAAGCCTGTAGAATGCAAGTCAATACCTTGGGCATCTTGCCTAGGCGGAGTGAGGAATAGAGGACGCTATCTCAGATATCACCTTTGATAGACCTGAGATAGGCGGAAGATCGTTCCGGTGGTGTGAGTTGTGTTGGTGTGAGGAAACCCAATCGTGGATGCAAAAATTAGCAGACTGGAGCAGCAAAGGCTAGGTAAGCTGTCTGGTACCGCTCTCCTGTGGATGCTGTTCTCGTTTTTGAGCCTAGCCGCAGCCATGCTCGACTGGCAGGCTGAGCGGCTGTTGAGCCCGGTGTCTCTCTTGCTACCTCTTTGGGGTGTGGGCGCGATCGCTGCTGTCCTAGGTCACTGGGTCGTACCGATGTTGCGATCGCTGAAGGCAGGGCAGATTATTCGGGAAGACGGGCCCCAGGCTCACCTGCGTAAAACCGGCACGCCGACCATGGGCGGCATCTTCTTCATTCCGGCAGCGATCGCCCTAGCGGTGGTTTGGTCAGGTTTTTCGCCTGAGGTTATGGCCGTCTCTGCTCTGACCTTGGCCTACGCTGCCATTGGCTGGATCGACGATTGGCAAATTCTGCGCCGTAAGTCGAACAAGGGCATCTCCCCCCGCACCAAACTAGCGCTTCAGGTGGTAGCGGGCGGTCTCTTCTGCCTATGGCTCTACACCCATCAACCTGTTGATGTCACCTATCTGGCTCTGCCCCTCGGCTGGGGAATTCCCCTAGGTCTACTATTCTGGCCCATTGCCTGGTTTGCCCTCGTCGCCGAAAGTAATGCCACCAATTTGACCGATGGCGTCGATGGTCTGGCGGCTGGCACCAGTGCGATCGCCTTTTTGGGCTTAGGTGTCCTAGCTGCCCCCACATCCATAGGGCTGTTAGTTTTCTGCGCCTGCATGGCGGGCGGCTGCTTGGGCTTTTTGATGCATAACCGCAACCCAGCTCGGGTCTTCATGGGCGATACCGGCTCCCTGGCCCTGGGCGGTGCCTTGGCGGCGGTGGCCCTGCTCAGCCAAAACCTCTTCAGCCTGCTGATTCTCGGCGGTATTTTCTTGGTGGAAACCCTCTCGGTGATTGCCCAAGTCGGCTACTACAAAGCCACTAAAAATGAGCAGGGTATCGGCAAACGCCTCTTCAAAATGTCTCCCCTCCACCACCAC
The DNA here is from genome assembly GCF_016888135.1 of Leptolyngbya sp. CCY15150. Lineage (NCBI taxonomy): Bacteria > Bacillati > Cyanobacteriota > Cyanophyceae > Leptolyngbyales > Leptolyngbyaceae > Leptolyngbya > Leptolyngbya sp. CCY15150. Next base: position 24,634 of record NZ_JACSWB010000173.1, on the reverse strand, counting down.
TTCGAACTATCGGGCTGGGCAGAAACCCAGGTGGTGGGCCGGTTTTACCTAGCGGGTGCAGTGTTGGCGATCGCTTGCCTACTTCTACAAGCCGCCCACTGGGGGTAACGCCCACCAGGGTTGCACAACTAAAAGAACGTATGTTCTAATAGACAGAACCCATGTATTAATCGCTGACCCTAGGGGGTACAGCGCCATAGGCTGGAATGCTTCCAGATATACCACTCGGTTCTGTCATACAAGGCTCCCTCAGCCACGGGCTGGATGTACGACTGCATCCAGGCATTTCGGTTGAGGATATGCGAGTCGGCAAGTTTCTAGTGATCCAAGGGGTGCGATCGCGCTTTTTCTGCATGTTGACCGACGTCACCCTCTGCGCCGCTAGTCCTCGCATTTTGGCCAACCCCCCCGATCCCAGCAACATCTATTTGCAAGAGGTGTTAGCCGGCACCGGCACCTACGGCACCATTAGCCTGACTCCTATGCTGATGTTTACGCCCTCAGGCGAGGGTGCTGAAGGGTTTGCCGCAGATGAATCTGTTGCCATGAGCCTGCTGCCCGTCAAAACTATTCCTGGACATTTCAGCCAAGTCTACGATGCCCTAGAGCGCGACTTCCGCACCGTTTTTGGCTGGGAAGACGATCCCCACCGCCACAACTTTTCCATTGGCCGCCCCATTGATATGGACGTGCCCATTTGCATAGACCTGGATCGCTTCGTGGAGCGTAGCAATGGCATATTTGGCAAGTCGGGTACTGGCAAATCCTTCCTCACCCGATTGCTGCTATCGGGCATCATCCGCAAACGGGCCGCCGTCAACCTGATCTTTGACATGCATTCGGAATATGGCTGGGAAGCCGCCAAGGAGGGCAAGCAGTTCAGCACCGTCAAAGGTCTGCGGCAATTGTTTCCCGGCCAGGTGCAGATCTACACCCTGGATTCGGCTTCCACCAAGCGACGAGGGGTGCGCGACGCCCAAGACCTCTACATCAGCTATGACCAAATTGATGTTGAGGATCTGATGCTGGTGCGGCAAGAGCTGAACCTATCGGAAGCTAGCCTGGAAAATGCCATCATCCTGCGCAACGAGTTTGGCAAAACCTGGATTACGCGCCTGCTGTCGATGAACAATGAGGAGATCCAGGAATTTTGTGAGGTGAAAATGGGCAGTAAGTCGTCCATTATGGCCCTGCAGCGTAAGCTCACCCGTCTGGATGATTTGAAATACCTGCGCCATACCTGCCCCCACAATTATGTGGATCAAATTCTGGCATCCCTAGAAGCCGGAAAACATGTGGTCGTGGAGTTTGGCTCCCAGTCTAATCTGCTGTCCTACATGCTGGCGACTAATGTGATTGCCCGCCGCATCCATGCCAGCTATGTCCGCAAGTCAGAAACCTTTTTGCAAACCAAAAACCCCAGCGATCGCCCCCGACAACTGGTGATTACCATCGAAGAAGCCCATCGCTTTCTCGATACAGCCACCGTGCGGCAAACCATCTTTGGCACCATTGCCCGGGAGATGCGCAAATATTTTGTCACCCTGCTGGTGGTCGATCAGCGGCCATCGGGCATCGACAACGAGGTGATGTCCCAGGTGGGTACCCGGATTACGGCTCTGCTCAACGATGACAAAGATATTGACGCTATTTTCACCGGTGTATCGGGTGGGCAGAATTTGCGATCGGTCTTGGCTAAACTAGACTCCAAACAGCAGGCCTTAATTCTCGGCCATGCCGTACCCATGCCCGTGGTCATCCAAACGCGTCCCTACGATGAGACCTTCTACGCAGAGATTGGGGAGGCAGACTGGGAACAAGCCTCCACCGACAAGGTTCTCAAGGCTGCCAAAACGGCTAAAGCTGACCTGGGTTTCTAATAGGTGTTGCTGAATGAGGCTAGGACATCGGAACGGGAAATGCCCACACTTTCAACTCATTTACCCTCAAGGTCGTATGAACGTCTCGCTCACGGTTCCTTGGCGAAAAGGGTCGATTCAGCAACGCCTTCTCATGAATGTGACCTATGGATGTTGACCGGCCAACACCGTCACTGTCTTTTAGACCAGCCTAGGAAGCGTCACACCCTGCCCGCCGCCTCAACCTGATGACAGGTACGGTTATTACTGTGCAATCTCCGTACCTAGTACCTACGGCTAACTTGGCACTATTGATATCAAGATGGTTCGTTGCCTACCTAGTTCATCCGTCTTCACCACCTGTTTCCCAATAGCTGAGCACGCTGTTTCGATGAGTTGAGACCCTATGGATGCCATCTTGTGTTCAACAAAAATGCGCCAATTGGGCAAACTATCTTGCAAGACTCCATCAAGTTCACCCTTTAGGATGAGTCCAGACGCCTTTACGCAACCCTAAACTTGTATTACGATGGAGTCAAGTCGAAGTCATAATGAATTCGTTTAGTTGATGTGATAGCAACACCGAGTTTATCCAGAACCTTGCACGTTGTTGCCCCAGGTTATGACTTCGAGATTCGCCACTACACCTGATGTCAAGAGTCTGGATTAGGCAGCTCAAAGGCTGTATTACCGTCATCTCGTTTAGCTTGCATAAGCCATGATGTTCGCCAGTTGAGCGATCCCCTCGCCAACACATTATCCTGTTCACCTGCTTTTCCATGACCCCAGCGTTCTGATGAACCTGAGATGTCGCTGAGAGGTCTGTAGTTAAGATTCACCCTGTTATTCGTTTCCTAGCCACCCATTGCAACGCAGGCGTTTTTCCTCTGCGGTTGCCTAGCGTTTCCCTATAGTCATGTATTCGTCTCGACGGAGCACCGATCAGTCCCATGCCAACTGCAAATCTTAATGCCAGTCGCTCTACTACCAAGTCCGCACCACCCGCCTACACGGCTGATATGGTGCGTACCTATCTTCATGAAATTGGTCGTGTTCCCCTACTAACCCACGAGCAAGAAATTGTCTTGGGTAAACAGGTGCAGCGGATGATGCATTTGCTAGAGGTCAAGGAACAGCTTACTGAATCTCTAGAACAGGAACCCACGGATGCAGAATGGGCAGACCAGGCCCAAGTATCTGAAGCGGAGCTGCGGGATCAGTTGCAGAAAGGTCACCGCGCTAAGCAAAAAATGATCGAAGCCAACCTGCGTTTGGTGGTGGCGATCGCCAAGAAGTACCAAAAGCGTAACCTAGAATTCCTTGATTTGATTCAAGAGGGCACCCTAGGTCTAGAGCGCGGGGTTGAAAAGTTTGATCCCACTAAGGGCTATAAGTTTTCCACCTACGCCTACTGGTGGATTCGTCAGGCGATCACCCGAGCGATCGCTCAACAGGCTCGCACCATTCGCCTCCCTATCCACATTACCGAAAAGCTGAACAAGATCAAAAAGGTGCAGCGAGAGCTCACCCAGCAGTTTGGTCATAGCCCGACGCCTGCAGAAATTGCCAAGGCTCTGGAGCTAGAGCCCGATCAAATTCGGGAATATTTGACCATTGCCCGTCAGCCGGTTTCCCTCGATCTACGGATTGGCGATAACCAAGACACCGAACTGCAAGATCTGCTAGAAGATGAAACCGCTTCGCCAGAAAACTACACCACCCATGAACTGCTGCGGCAGGACATTGCCAATCTGCTCGACGAGCTTACCCCCCAACAGCGGGAAGTGCTCAGTCTACGATTTGGCTTGAGCGATGGCTATGAGCTATCCCTAGCCAAAGTTGGTCAGCGGATGAACATCAGCCGGGAGCGGGTGCGGCAGCTTGAACGGCAAGCGCTCAACCATCTACGGCGACGCACCAACAACATGCGGGGCTACCTAGCCAGCTAGGGGCCAAATAGGGGCCAAATAGGGAATTAAGAGGGCGATCCTGGGATGATAGATCCCGGCGATCGCCCTCCAAGTGTTAACTATTAATGCAAGCAGATGTTTTGACTATCCTTTTCCTGGTAAAACTTCACCTGAGATTGCAATTGTTTATAAAACCAGAAGGAGACATCTCTTGTTGACAACCCTATTAGCCGCTGTTCCGCCAACCTTAGAGTGGAGTCCAAAAGTTGCGATTGTTATGGTCATTTGCAACATCTTGGCGATCGCATTCGGTAAATACACGATGAAGTATCCTAGCGAAGGCCCAGCCATGCCATCTCCCAACCTTTTTGGTGGATTTGGTCTACCGGCTGTGTTAGCTACCACCAGCTTTGGCCATGTGTTGGGTGCTGGCGTCATTCTTGGCTTGGCGAGCTTCGGCGCACTGTAGCTCTCGATTGCTCTAGTCTTTCTATGCCCGTCGATGATAGTTGATCATCGGCGGGCATTGTGTCAGTTAATTGTGAACGGTTAATTGTGAACGATGTCAATTGATTGACACTCTACAAGCCATTCTCAGGATGAACATCTTGCCCGAGCCGAGAACCGCATCGTAGGGTGCCAGCGCTCCAACGTTGACATCGGTCTTGGTTGCTCCTGCGACTTTTCTCCTGCGATTGGCCTGGACGTAGGAGCGCCGTTGGGAGCATTCCCACGCCCAGCGTAGGAACGATAGGTCTGCCCCGATCGGGTTGAAAAAAGCATGAATAGATGGCTGGGAAAAGCTACGGGTCAACATGAGAATTGCTGCCCCCTACCTGTCAATCGAGCTTTCTCTCCCCAACATCGTCACGAGTCTTAGGTCAGGATATCCTGGGAAGAGGCCAATGAGGGCTGGGGCAACGTCCTAGAATAGGATTGAGCTAACCCAATGATCTGCGATCGCCCGTTGAGAGTTGCAGCAGCATCTATCCCGATGATTCACCTCTTGAGAGAATGTTTCCGATGAACGATTCCACCACATCCCCTCTGTCTACGCCATCCACCATGCCCTCGTCGTCCGATAAGGTTGAGTTATCGGTGCGCCTAGATGCCGATTTGCTAGATCAAATTAACCATCTCACCAAAGATCCTAGCAAGGTCATTGAAGTTGCCGTTCGCCAATGGCTATCTGGCGCGAACCGCCGGGATGACGACCTCACCCGCACCCTGCGCCGCAATCCTCCCGTGCCGCCCAAGGGCGAATGGAATGATTGAGCGAGCGTCTCGCACCCTGCAAACACCAAGCATTGGATGGAGAGATGGGAACCATGGCTCTTGCATCCCGGTCTGGTTCTAAAGTTCAAGCTATCACCTCACTGGAGGAGATAGGGCCTTGCATCGCGATAGTTGCTTAATTGATTGGGGTACGCTTAGCTTGGCAGGGAGAAACCGGCTCTGAGCTATGGTTAGACCCCCATTGTGAATTGCTTGTGGGTTAGATACTTCATGACGTTACCCAGTCAGTCTTCAGTTTCAGTCGATGACGCATTGGCCCCAGCGCCTCAGACGGAGCGCTCAAGCCTTGAGCCAGATTTAGTGCTGACTCAAGATGAGCTGGGCGTCATCTGTTCCTGCTACTGGCGCGATCGCAGCCAATTGTCTGATCTCACGTCAGTCGATACGGCTGTTATACTGCCCATTCGCCCCGAGATTTATCACGCCAAGGTGCAGCAAACCCTGCTCCAGTCTGTTGCCCAAACGCTGCGATATCCCTTTCTCCATGGCGATCGCTACCTGTTAATCGATGGGGTCATGAGTCCGGTGTTGCTGCCAGGGCGATCGCCCACCCACGTGATGGTGATGGGTTGGGTCTGGTGCGAACTGTCGGAAGCAGAAGCGATCGCCCATGTGGAAGCGCTCCCCCCTGCTGAGGCTCTTCAGCCCCACGGCTATCAACGCGGCCTTTCCCAGGTGGCCTGGAACGTGCGTCGCACCCTCAACCTAGACGCCATTTGGCAAAAAACCGTGAACGGGCTAGGGGAAGTGCTGGGTGTAGCCCGCTGCCTAATTTGCTCCTATGAAGCTGGGTATCCTGACATTGCAGTCACCGCAGAATATTGCCAGCCTCAATGGGACTCTGCATTGGATATTCGTCTACCGGTGACTCCCGAGAGTATGGCCCACCGGGTTTTGACGACCCTCCATCCCCAGGTCTTGCCCGCTGAGTCGTTGGGGTTAATCGGTCAACAGCCCCCTGTTTTAGCGATCGCCACCTGCCATAAAGATCAGCCTAATGGATTGATCTTGCTGCAACATGCCGCCATGGAGCGAGAGTGGGGTGCCTTTGAGATTGACAAAATCCAAGAGCTGGCCAGCCAAATTGGCACCGACATTGCCCATGCCAAGCTCTATGCCGAAAGTCAGAATCTCGCTACCGAGCTGCGGGAAACCAACGATCGCCTGCGGGAAAAACACCAAGAGCTAGAAGAAGCCCGCACCCAAGCGGAGGAAGCCTCCCGGCTGAAGAGCGAATTTTTAGCCAATACCTCCCACGAGCTGCGCACACCGCTGAATGGCATGATTGGCTTCCTGAAGCTGGTGCTAGACGGCATGGCCGATGATCCCGAAGAGCAGGCTGAGTTCATTCAAGAGTCCTACAACTCGGCGGTGCATCTGCTGAATATCATCAACGATATTTTAGACATCGCCAAAATTGAGGCTGGCAAAATGCAGCTTGACCTCAATCCGGTGAACCTAGACGACTTGATGGAAAACGTCACCAAGCTCACCCGAGGGCAGGTTGCCCAGAAAAGCCTCAGCTTTGAGATTCTCACCCCAGCTAGCCTAGAACCGGTGGTGCTCTACGGCAACTACCAGCGGTTGCTTCAGGTGATGCTGAACCTCGTGGGCAACTCCATCAAATTCACCCATGATGGCGGTATTACCATCACAGCCGATATTATTCCCGAGAAAACGGTTGTGCAGGGCCAGGAAAAGCCTGGCATTGTGAAAATTAGCGTGGCGGATACCGGCATTGGGGTATCCCTGGAAAAACAAGACCGACTGTTCCAAAACTTTAGCCAAATTGATGGCTCCCGCACCCGCCAGTATGGCGGCACCGGTCTGGGACTGGTGATTTCCCAAAAGCTGGTGGAGGCCATGGGCGGAGTGGTAAGCTTTTTCAGCCTAGGGGAAGGGCTAGGGTCTACCGTGACCTTCACCGTAGCGCTTTATCAAGACCCGATTATGGTCTCAACGCAGTCGGGAGATGCGTAGCCCAGCGTTGAGGTGTAATACAGTTCACAGGCAGCGCGGTATGGAGAGCAGGACAATCGAAGACAATCGGGTGGTGCTATCACCAGCCCTGCGGACCCGCTTGGCATCTCCCCTACACATCGGCCAAGTCGTCGTCCACAGCCGGGTGTTGCAATCGCCCCTATCCGGCGTCACCGACTTGGTGTTTCGGCAGTTGGTGCGGCGCTATGCTCCCGACTCCATGATGTACACGGAGATGGTTCATGCCTCCGGGCTTGCCCATGCCCGCCAGTTGCCTAAGGTGATGGATGTGGATCCCCAGGAGCGGCCTGTCAGCATTCAGCTATTTGACTGCCGTCCAGATTTTTTGGCAGAAGCTGCCCGCATGGCCGCCGCTGAAGGAGCCGATACCATCGACTTAAATATGGGCTGCCCGGTGAACAAAATCACCAAAAATGGTGGTGGATCATCCCTGCTGCGCCAGCCGGAGGTAGCCGAGGCCATTGTGCAGGCAGTGGTAGAGGCAGTTGACATTCCCGTCACGGTGAAAACTCGCATCGGCTGGGATGAAGACCATATCAATGCCGTAGAGTTTGCTCAGCGGATGGAGCAGGCCGGCGCACAGATGCTGACGCTCCACGGCCGCACCCGTGCCCAGGGCTATCACGGCCCTGCCCGCTGGGATTGGATTGCCCAAGTTAAGCAAGCGATCGCCATTCCAGTGATTGCCAACGGCGATGTGGTGTCTGTAGAATCGGCGGTGCGTTGTTTAGAAGAAACTGGGGCAGATGGGGTGATGTGTTCGCGGGGCACCCTCGGCTATCCCTTTCTGGTTGGCGAAATCGACCATTTCCTTAAAACCGGCCACCACCGCCCACCGCCGTCTATCGTGGAACAATTGCGCTGTGCCCAAGAGCATCTCCGCCTGCTGGCTGCCTACAAGGGCGATCGCGGTATTTACCAATCGCGGAAACATATGACTTGGTACGTCAAGGGATTTAGCGGCGCGGCGGATCTACGGCAACGCCTCTGTCAGATTGAAACCGTGGAACAGGGGATAGGGCTGTTGGATGAAGCGATCGCCCTAGTGACCGAGGCGTTGCCCATTCCCGTATAGCCCATTCCTGTACGCCGCTATCTCGACATGGCGTTCCGCGTCGCGTCAAGCATCTGGTATCCAACATCCCCGATACCCCAGATAACCCATGGTTTTTTGGGGAATGCTACCCCGACCATGCCCACAACTCGGTAAGCTAGTACAGAGAGCACGACGATTCATTGCAGATTCAGTACCACAACTATTAGAGAGTCATGGCTGGCGTAACTGTTATTACCGATGCAGAGTTTGAGTCCCAGGTTTTGAGTGCCTCCAAACTCGTCCTCGTTTATTTCTGGGCTAGTTGGTGTGGCCCTTGTCGTTTAATGTCACCGATCATGAATGGCATTGCCGAGACCTATGGTGATCGCCTCTCCATTGTCAAAATGGAAGTGGATCCCAACCCCGAAGCCGTCGCCACCTGTGGCGTGGAGGGTGTGCCAGCGCTGGTGCTGTTCCGGGACGGGCAGCAGCTCGATGCCACCGAGGGGGCCTTGCCTCGCCAAAAGCTGGAGGAGTTTTTAGCCAACCACCTCTCCTCGGCAGCTTAACAGGTTCACCTCAGGGACGGCGGTCGATTTAGATGGCTTGATTGGAGACTCTATGCGCTTTGCGGATCGAATTCAACCGTTACAGACCAACGTATTTGCCGACATGGATCGAGCCAAGGGGCGGGCGATCGCAGCAGGGCGTTCCCTCATTGATCTGTCCCTGGGCTCCTCCGACCTGCCGGTGGCGGATCATGTTCTAGAGGCGATCGCCCAGTCCCTCACCGATCCCAGCACCCACGGCTACCTACTGTTCAACCGCACCCGCCCATTCCGGGAGGCCGTCGCCCAGTGGTATACCCAGCGGTATGGCGTTGCCGTCGATCCAGAAACGGAAGTCCTCACCTTAATTGGCTCCCAAGAGGGCACGGCCCACCTGCCCTTAGCGGTGCTCAATCCGGGGGAGTTTGCCCTGCTGCAAGATCCTGGCTATCCCTCCCATGCTGGGGGGGTGCATTTAGCCAATGGGCAGGTCTATCCCATGCCCCTGAAGGAAGAACACCAGTTTTTGCCCGTATTTGAAGACATTCCGGCTCCGGTGCTAGCCCAAGCGCGGATGATGGTGCTCAGCTATCCCCACAATCCCACCACTGCGATCGCTCCCCTCTCCTTTTTCCAGCAGGCCGTGGCGTTTTGCCAACGCCATGAGCTGATTTTGGTACATGATTTTCCCTACGGCGATCTAGTCTTCGGGGAGGCGATCGCCCCCTCGATCCTGCAGGCCGATCCCGATAAGACCGTTTCCATCGAATTCTTCACCCTGTCCAAGTCCTACAACATGGGCGGTTTTCGCATCGGCTATGCCATCGGTAACCCAGAGGTGATTCAGGCCCTGCGGAAGGTGAAAGCCGTGGTGGACTTTAACCAATATCTCGGCATCATGAACGGGGCGATCGCTGCCCTGCTGGGGCCACAAGAGCACCTTCAGCACTCCGTAGCAACCTTCCGCCAGCGCCGGGATGCCTTTGTCCAAGCCCTACAGCAGATTGGCTGGACGGTTCCCGTCCCCGACGCCACTATGTATATCTGGGCCAAGCTACCGGCCCCATGGCAGCAAGATTCCCTAGGCTTTTGCACCCAATTGGTGGAGCAAACCGGTGTAGTCGCCTCCGCCGGGGCCGGATTTGGCAAATCGGGAGAAGGCTATGTACGCTTTGCCCTCGTCCATGATCCCGATCGCCTTACGGAAGCTGTGCAGCGGATTGGCCAGTTTTTAGGCTCCTAGGGTCAGTCCATCCACGGAGTCTATGTCTGTAGCAATCAACGCAGCACCTTTCCTTACCTTGATCTAGGCTACTGAGCAGACCATGTGTCGTCATTCCGTGATGGTGGCATCGCTCAGGAATGGTGATGGGTGGTACTATCCTAAAATTCTCGTCTGGATGATGTGAGGTAGTGCAATGACCCAAGAGCCCATAGGGCCCAGCTCTCTCGAAACACCCCCACCCCCGGATCCAAGTCCTGAAACCGGGATTGCTAAGTTTTTCGGCTTTGCAGAGCTAAAAACCGACCTGCGCACCGAAATTCTTGCCGGGGTGACCACGTTTATCACCATGGCCTACATTTTGGTGGTGAATCCGGGGATCCTCTCCGATGCTATTTTTCTCACCGAGTCCGGTGACCTATTTGGTGAATTAGCGATCGCCACCGCCCTGTCAGCAGCGATCGCCACGGCGTTCATGGGTCTCTATGCCAAATACCCCTTCGCCCTAGCGCCTGGTATGGGCTTGAATGCCTATTTCACCTTTTCGGTGGTGATTGGCTTAGGCATTGAATGGCGTGTAGCCCTAGCCGCCGTCTTTGTGGAAGGACTGATCTTCATTGCCCTCACCCTGGGCAATGTCCGCTCCCTAATTATCAAAGCCATTCCCGAATGTATTAAGCATTCCACCGCCGCTGGGATTGGGCTCTTTATCGCCTACATTGCCCTCTCGGGTAACCCAGACTTTGGCGGAGCTGGCATTATTGTCGCCAATGAAGCCACCAAAACTTCTCTGGGCAATCTATCCCAAGGGCCAACCGTCATGGCGCTGATTGGCATTTTGATCACCTCCGCCTTCGTGGCCCGTCGGGTGTTGGGAGCCTTGCTGTGGGGGATTTTAGCCACCGCTGTCTTGGGTTGGATTGTCGGCATCGCGCCCTGGCCCAGCGGCATTGTCGGCTTACCTCAGTGGCCCACCGATTTGTTTGGTCAAGCCTTTGTTGGTCTAGGTACGCTTTTCCAAATTAACCCCCTTGAGCTGTTTGCTATTATCCTAGCCTTCCTGTTTGTGGACTTGTTTGACACCGTCGGTACCCTCACGGGGCTGGGTATGAAAGCCGGCTACATCCAAGAAGATGGGGAACTACCCAAAGCCAATGAAGCCTTTATGGCCGACGCGATCGGCACGACTGCCGGTGCAGTTTTGGGCACCTCAACCGTCACCACCTATATCGAATCAGCATCGGGGATCTCAGAAGGGGGACGTAGCGGCTTCACGGCGATCGTAGCGGCTATTCTCTTTGCCCTGTCGATCTTCTTCATTCCGCTGCTCTCAGCCATTCCAGGCTTTGCTACTGCGCCAGCCCTGCTGATTGTTGGGGTGTTGATGGCAGGCAGTATTTCCCAGGTGCGCTGGGGCGATCCGGCAGAGGCCATCCCGTCGTTTCTGACGCTGCTGATTATGCCGCTCAGCTACTCCATCGCCGATGGTTTAGCCGCCGGGTTGATTACCTACCCATTGATTAAATCTTTCCAAGGGAAGGCCCATGAAGTTACCCCAGCTCTCTGGGTTCTAGCCGTCATTTTTGTTCTGAAGTTTGTCCTTGTCTAGATATCCGCCCAGGGTGCGGAGTCCACACCCTTGGACACCTAGCCTGAATGTTAGTTCATCGACTCAGATTGCCCGGCCCGCATGGCATCGAGCACCGCTTGCTGGCTCACCTGACTGTAGATACCCCGAAGTTCTTCTGTCAGCGTCTGAGACACATTCGCGGCCCCGCCCGTCACATCCAGTTTCAAGGGCAGCGGCCCTAGGGTATCCAACACGGTTTCGGTGCCTAGGGTCGGTGCAATCACCACGAGGGATGATTCTAACTGTTCTTCATAGGTCCATACTCGGTCGAGGGCGATCGCTTCTGTCGGTAGAGAAACGGGCTCTGATTCTGGGATCTCCGTATTGCCGGCATTGCGCATCTGTCGTAGGTCGGCAATCACCTGATCCTTCGTCCGCCCTCGTAGCTGAAACAAGACAAAGGGATCATCACTGAAGCGATCGCCTAGGAGGTAGTACACCGCCCCGATATGCTTGCAGGGGTTAGCCTTATCAGGACAGGAGCATTTGCTATGAATATCAAACTTGGTTAAGGGAAACAGGCTAAGACCATTGGCAGTAAACACTTCCTCAATGGTTTGGGGCATTTCTCCAGCTAGCAGCTTGGCTGAGAACACCGCCTGTTCAGACATAGACTCGATCACATATTGCCACTGTTCATCCTCAAATTGATCGAGGGACAGAGACACGCGATAGGGTTCCGGTGCGGTTCCCTGCACCCGAGCCAGCACCTTCGAGCCCGAGAAGGCCAATTTCACCACATTACCTTCGCGGGCATAGTTGCGAGCGCGGGCCAGGCGGGGCATCCGCCCAAATGATTCGAGATGGTCGATCCAGCGTTGCGCCCACCATTCTCGGTTCGCTAGCGTATCGTAGGATAAATTCGACATGATGACCTGCTTGACTGACAAATCTTTTTGGCTAGGCTAGATTGAGCAACGTAAAACCCAGTGCCAGCTTAGATTTCGTTGGGTTACGCTGACGCTAACCCAACCTACGAGAGAATCAAGAGCGCAGGAGTTTTGTCCGTCAATCAGCATGATGACTCTCATCGCATCCCTAGCTACTCCTAGCTACTCTGCATCATCCGCAGCTTCGGGTTGATCTTCAGCGATCGCCTCTAGGTTGGCGATGTGCTGCAATATAGCATCATCATCAAACTCTTGACAGCGTTTTGCCTGGGAAAAAATGCGATATTGGTCGGATTCTTTCACGGTGATGGTTGCCCCAGCTTCTTCAACGTGGTTCACCTGGGGATGCACTAGGTTATATTCGATATTCTCCGCATGGATGGTCATGGTGATGCGAAACACTTCTAAGAAGTTCAGAACCCATCGACAATCCTCTTCCGAAAGATTTTCATAATATCGAATCAAAACAGCAATTCGCGACTCAAGATGTACCCGTGAATAGTTGCAAATCAGAATGATCTTCAGCAGCACAATCACCAAGGTGAGTGGATTGCCTTGGGAGAGCAGCAGCGCAAACATGGTGGAGGGCTGCTGACCATCTTCGCTGGTTAGATACTCAATAATCCGGTTACAGGTGCGCAGCAGTAAGGCATCATCTAGCTTACGATTGTTATGGGTTGTATAAAGCTCGTCTAGTTTATGACTTAAATTGTGCCGAAAGATCGATGCTCCATTCTGCTTTTCCACAGAGAAGAGGAGATATTTACACAAGCTTTTCTTAAATGCTTTATAGCGAATATCTTTGGTTTGCCCTAAAAAAATATGGGCAAGGTTGAGATGGTTAAACTGCCCGCGCCGCGCCACGATAAATTTAATCAGCCGCACTACCTCATCACCCAGAGCCGTGGGGTTTTGGGTGGTCACTGTGTTGGATGATGGGGAGGCTGGGCGTTGAGAATGGGCGGTGTAAAATGCTAGGTCAAACTTAAATTTTTCCCGGAGGCGAAAGGACAGCATCCGCGCTGCGTCCCGCTGCTCTACAGGATTACTGAGGTTTGCATACTGGGGCACCAGTAAATAGGACGTATAGCGCTGACTCCAGGGCTGAATATTCGTCTCATCATGGCGATTAGCAAAGAGCTTAATCTCGCGAAAGTCTTCGCCATCCACAAAATTTTGCAGCCACTGGCGCAGGCGTCGTGATGTGGGAGACATCGTTGTTTTCTGAATGAGCCCATCCGAAAACAAGTCAATTAAATCGCTAATGTAGGTATATTGGCGCTTAATTTCCCAGTTATTAATTAATATGTAGCATGCTCGCTTGAGGGTGTTATGAAACTCCTGCTCTTGATTGGCAAATACAATTTCATAGAGAGCGGGAACCGTATCAGAGCTGGTCGTATTCACCTGATGAATGAACAACCGACGGAACTCGGCAAGCACCTCTTCCGGCGGCCAGGTTTTGACTGCATCCAGTAAGAATTGATAGATCACCGTTTGGGCGTTCGAGATATCTCTCTGAAAACGACCAATGGAGACTCGACTAAGATTTGATGAATCTTTCATGGGTAGTGCAGTCACGGTTTCAACCTCTCCTATTTCTAGGACGTTCCCCTGAATGGTTAATGTCACAGTGCAGAGTTGCGCTTAAGCGTCTAACTCTCAAGGTGTGAACACCACTTACTGCATCAAGGATAATCCTGTAAATTCCGCAATATTACGCATTGTTGTGTGACCTGTCACCCGTCACTGCACCCTCAACCGAACGTATCGCCGCAGCTTGAGTCTCATCCAGCGATCGCCACAAGGGCGTATCCGTAATTCTAACTATACTACGTTTATCAGGTTTCAGGAGAACAGCGCGTGATCAAGGGCTGGGTCATGTCGAATCTCCATCACTCCATGGAGTGATGGAGATCATCCCTGCCTTCAAGTCCTCTAACTATATGGGTTATGGGCGATCGCTTCCCCCATATATCAAAATGCGAATCACCTAATTCCTTTTACGCCCCACCTGGACTCCATCCAGACGATTTACGATAAACATTATGTAAAAATACGTAGACTAGTGCGACTGCGGTCACCCATCGGTTGGATCAGCGGTTCCGGCAGCCGATGCCAACCCATGTATGCCTGCTGACCCAATCTATGCAAAAAGCCCGACATGCGATCGCACACCGGGCCTTCTAGCTTTGAACATTCATGATGATATGGGGGTGGAGGGACTTGAACCCACACGACTTCATCAGTCAACGGATTTTCACCTTCCCACAGCTTTCGCTGCAACTAGGAACCCTAGTCTTGAAGATTGGACCCTCCCTTTACCCTCGACTTTACGTTAGGGTAGCTCCCGTCGGGCCTCTGCACCTTCCGAAGCTAGGCTTCGGCTTGGCTCAGGATTGCCATAGCGATCTGTTGGATCAATCGCCTTAGGTTTCCCTGAGTTTGAGAGCTTCCACTTGTCAGGTTTCTCCGACAAGGCTCAGTTTTCTAAGTCCGCAGCGTCTACCATTCCGCCACACCCCCCAACGGTTCAACAAGGGCGATCGCCTTTGCTAACCTGTGAGATGTCTGACTTGTTTTTCAGACCGTTATCTATTCCATCACTATTTCCAGGTTTGTGCAACTGTTTTGATGCATCCTCGCTCATTAAGTTCAATCAATTCAATCAATCTCTAGGGGAGCGATCGCAGCAGAGCCACCTACCGAAGGGGTGCCATTGAAGAACTAGCCTCTGAATTAGGAGAAGAGATTGGGGGCTGGCCTGTAGTATTCTGACGAAGGTAGTTTGAGAAGCAGGTTGCCACATACCGTTATTTAGGACAAAACATGATGGGGGGATTGATAGCACATCTTGGGCCAGCCGGTACCTATGCAGAAACGGTGGCGATCGCTTGGGCCCAGCATCTGAGCGATCGCACGGGAGAAACCTGGCAGTTGCGCCCCTATCCCAGCATTGCCCAAACCCTGAACGCGGTGGTCAGCCAGCAAACCCAGATTGCTGTGGTGCCGGTGGAAAATTCCATTGAGGGCAGCGTCACCATGACCCTCGATACGCTTTGGCAGTTGGATACGCTTCAGGTGCAGCAGGCCTTGGTCTTGCCCATTGCCCATGCCCTAATTTCCCAAGCGCCCGATCTGGCGACCATTGAGTATGTCTATTCCCATCCCCAGGCCCTAGCCCAGTGTCAGGGCTGGCTGGGATCGAAGCTGCCGGATGTGAAAACCATTGCCACCAACTCCACCGTAGAAGCTCTAGAGCACCTTGATCCCCAAGCGCCTACAGCGGCGATCGCCTCCCGCCGGGCAGCAGAGCTATACAACCTACCGATTTTGGCCCATCCTATTAATGACCGCCCCGACAACTGCACCCGCTTTTGGGTGATGGGGCTGGAGTCGTCGTTGACCGGCACCCATACCTCCCTGGCCTTTAGCCTGCCGAAGAACACACCGGGAGCCTTGGTCACCGCCTTGCAGATTTTTGCAAAACGTCAGCTTAATATGAGCCGGATTGAATCGCGGCCCACGAAGCGATCGCTCGGGGAATATTTATTTTTCATTGATCTAGAAACAGGGGCCGATCCAGAGTCGGTGCAAAGGGCTCTGGAAGAACTTAAATCCTGCACCGAAACCCTGAAAATCTTTGGTAGCTATTCCGTTGCCGCCGTCGATGAACCGACGTCCCTGCCGCTCTAGACAACTCTCTGTTCATCCTAGGTAACCCAGCGAAGCCCCCGCGAGGGGAGCGAACCCTGCTAGGATCATGGGGTTCATCCATACGTGTTTCGCTCCGGCGCACCGAATCGGTAAATTATGCAAGCTCGTCGAATTGCTCGTGAATTGGCGCTATTGGGCGCAAGTCAACTGCCTGCCACCCCAGAAGCTCTGGACATGCAGCAGGTTCAAAATTTGGTGTTGGCCGCCGTGCGAACCTTGACAACGGAAAGTCGTGAGACTTTAGAGGTGGCGATTTCAGAACTGGAGCGCGGTAGCGAACGCTTGCTGTCTAGCGAGACGCGATCCGCCGACATCCAGGGGGCGCGCACCATGACTCGGGAGGCGATCGACCTCACCCAGGTGGCGATCAATCGCTTGGGCTATGCTCTAGAACTGCCGGAATTCATCCAGCTTGCCAATCAGCAAGATGTGCGAGACTACGCGATCGAGATCATCAAGCAAGTGAAGCAGAATCGGGAATCCATTGATGAGCTGATTACCAGCTCCATGGTGGACTGGCAGCTTAAGCGTTTGATTCGGCTGGATCAAGATATCTTACGGATTGCCGTCACGGAAGTGCTCTACCTGGGCGTTCCCGATCGCGTTGCCATTAACGAAGCGATCGAATTGGCCAAGCGCTATGGCGATGAAGAAAGCCATAAGTTCATCAATGGTGTTCTGCGGCGGGTGACGGACGCGATCAAGTCCCAGTCTTTGGCTCAGGCTCCCCCCGAGATCTAGATACGGATGGGGACAGGAGGCAGCCGTGATGTTGGGGCATGGTTGGGAAACGCCAAGAGCGCTGAGGGTTCGGGTTTCCGGTCGATGTCTAGGGCAAGGCTCTAGTACCATACCCTAATAGCTTACGGTTCTGGCCGAGTTTGTTGATGGAAGGCGCACGTTGGGAGAGCAGCTATGGCTTTTGATTGGTTTAAGCGACAGTTCAGTCGCAATCGCGACGAAAAAGACGAAAACAAACCTCAAGACACGTCGCCGCCCGAACAAGCTGCGGAGGCACCACCAGCAGAGGCTCCGGCGAGCACGGCCCCAACTAATGCCGAGGACTATCTAGCCTGGGCAAAGGCAGCCTACCAAACCATTCAGGAACAGCAGGGCACTAAGATTGCTCCAGAGCCAGAGCCACCAGCAGAGGCACCGGTTGAGGTTGCCGAACCGGTTGCGGAAGCAGCAGTTGCTGAAGAACCGGTTGCGGAAGATATCGCGGAAGAACCGGTTGCCGAGGAACCCGTTGCAGAAGAGCCGGTTGTCGAAGAATCAGTTGTCGAGGAAGTCGCTGAGGAACCGGTTGCCGAGGAACCGGTTGCCGAGGAATCCGTTGTAGAAGAGCCGGTTGTAGAAGAGCCGGTTGTAGAAGAATCTGTCGAGGAAGTCCCTGAGGAACCAGTTGCCGAGGAATCGGTTGTCGAAGAACCGGTTGTCGAAGAACCGGTTGTCGAGGAAACGGCTGCCGAAGAAATTGTAGAAGAACCGGTTGCTGAGGAGATTGAGGAATCGGTTGTCGAAGAACCAGTTGCCGAGGAAGTTGTTGAAGAACCAACTCCTCCTGTAGGTGTGGCTATCCCACCCACGGCGGCAGAGCCGACGGTCAGCGCTGCGCCCGATCCCGATCCTGCCACTTTTACCGAATCGGAATCCCCCAGTTCGCCCGAGGTTCCCGCCAGTGATGTTGAAGCACCGGCAGCCCTACCCTTCTGGGCCCAAGCCGAAACCGAGCGTCAAGAACGTCTCGAACGTCTCAAGGCAGAAGCCCTCGATGAAGCTGAGGCAGCGATCGCTCCCCCCTCGACACCCAGCATTGTCCTAGATGATGATTTCCTCTGGTCGGCAGGGGTGTTGGCGGCCCAAGGGCGGCGTCCTGAAGACGTATCCCTAGAAGAAATTACCTGGCTGAATCGTCTGCGCCAAGGTTTGGGCAAAACCCGCCGTAGTTTGGTGAACCAACTGCGGGCAATCGTCGGCCAGGGGCCGCTCAACCAAGAAGCGGTGTTGGAAATCGAGTCGCTGTTGCTTCAAGCCGATGTGGGCGTGGAGGCAACGGACTACATTATTGAGGCTCTGCAAAGTAAACTGCGGGAAGAGGCTCTGCCCCCCGAAGCAGCGATCGCCTACCTGAAGGAGATTCTGCGGCAGATGCTCGATCAACCCTTCCAAGGCAAGTACAGCCCTACCTTTGCCCCCGAAAAAGATACTCTAAATATTTGGCTGATCACTGGGGTGAACGGAGCCGGGAAAACCACCACCATCGGCAAAATGGCCCACCTAGCTACCCAGGGAGACTACCGCTGTTTGATTGCGGCGGCAGATACGTTCCGGGCAGCGGCCGTGGAGCAGGTGAAGGTTTGGGGACAGCGCAGCAATGTCGAGGTGATTGCCAACCCTGGGAAAAATACCGATCCCGCTGCTGTGGTGTTTGATGCGATCGCTGCTGCCATGTCCCGCAATACAGAGCTATTGCTGGTAGACACCGCTGGTCGCTTGCAAAATAAGAAAAATCTAATGGACGAGCTGAGCAAAATCCGTCGGATTATCGACAAAAAAGCCAGCCATGCCAAGATTGAATCGCTGCTGGTGCTCGATTCTACCCTGGGCCAAAATGGTCTACGCCAAGCCCAGGTGTTTGCTGAATCGGCTCAGTTGAGCGGCGTGATTTTGACCAAGCTGGACGGCACGGCCCGAGGCGGCGTCGCCCTGGCGGTTGTACAACAGTTGGGCTTACCCATTCGCTTTATCGGTGCTGGCGAGGGCATCGAAGATCTGCGTCCGTTCTCCAGCTATGAATTTGTGGAAGCACTCCTCAGCGGTTGAGGCGTCTATCCCTTGGCGATCGCCCCCTAGCACCTCCTAAGTCTATGACCCCTAAGTTTGCAACTCGACTCGACTGGCAGCAGGCTGAACTCTTGATGCAGCCTGCCCTGATCCGCGTCATCGACAATATTCGTAAAAACCTAGAGCGATCGCCTTGGCGAGGAGACTACGAAGACGTGCAGCGCTGGCCCAGCCATACGCCCCCCGAGGTGCAGGCTCAGGTGATTGCCCTCCAGCACGAACTAGAAACGGCTGAGCCTGAGCGCTCCATCCTCATCCAGCAAACCCTAGACCACTTGCCGCGCCCCTACCCTGGCTATGAACTCAAGCTCACCCAGGGCGATCGCGAGGCCCGGTTAGATATCTGGAACCTTTGCTACCAGGTGTGTTTTATGGACTACGAGGTCAACCATCCAGACCGGCCCGCCGTGGTTATTGATACTAGCCTGATTAATTTTGAAGACCAGGAGGTGGATTGGCAGCGGCTGGACGATAAGGCCAAGCAGCTTGTTGATGCCGCCTTTAGCCACCTACCAGCCGCATCGTGACCTAGCGATCGCCTAGCCAAACTTTTTCTTGGCTTGGTCGTAGACCTCTTCGGTAATCTCCGCCACGCCGGCCTCGCGGGCAAAGGCTTCAATCTTCTTGCGCGCTGCCGGACGGACAAAGAAGGGAATTTCCTTGAGCCGCGCTTCTGCCTCTGCCGTCCATTCCATCGAGTTGGCCATCCAGGTTCTGACTCCTCCTAGGGTTACATGAGCGATCGCCCATAGAAATCCTAAGCTGCAGGGGCGATCGCCGACAACCGCACTAGACCTCTGAGGCGTAAGTAACCCGCCTATGTACTGAGGCGGGAAACCTTGTGTCTCCTGGACTTCCTTTTCGTTTTTCTGTCTCGTATGTCTTGGACTTCCTTGTCGTTCTTCTGTCTTCTGTCTTCGTTTTTCTGTCTTCGTTCTTCTGTCTTGCGGTACTAGGCCTCTTTCAGAGGCAAAGGGCTAAATTTTCCCGTACCGCGCAGCACGTCTAAAAAGGCAAATACTGCCGGGGGATGCAGGGCCTCTGACAAAACCCCGACCCCGATCACGCGCTCTAGGGGGTGGGGCAATTTATAGACCCGGAGGCTGGACGGCAGCGGTTCGGCGGCCAGTCGGGCAATCACCGTTGCCCCTAGCCCTTGTTCCACCATGCTGACAATCGTGGAGTCTTCGCGCACTTCATAGGCCGCATTCAGGGGTTGATCAAACTGCGTGAAGTACTTCCGCACAATTAGGCGACAGCTATCATCAGCAGCGGGCATGATTAAGGGAAAACTATGCAGCTCATCCCAGGTGATGGCAGGGCCCGCTATCTTGGCATCCGGGGGCAGCAGCGCCACATAGTCATCACGCAGGATTTCCCAGGTTTCAAAGTCATCCGGCGCTGGCAAATAGAGAAAGCCGATATCCGCTAAGCCCTGACGCAGGGATTGATGCACCGAGGGCAGGTGCTGATGTTCAATAATGGTGACGGAAATGGCGGGAAAGGCTTTGCGAAACAGGGCAATTACCGCTGGCAGCACATGGGTGGCAACGCTTCGGAAGGAGGCAACCCGCACCTGACCGCCGTCTAACCCTTTAGCCAGATTAGACTTGCGCACAATTTCCTCTAGGGCATCCATGACATGGCGGACATCGCCAATGATCTGTTCACCCACGGGGGTTAGGGTGGCTCCATGACGTCCACGGGAGAGCAGCACCACGCCCAGTTCATTTTCCAGGGTGGCGATCGCGTGGCTTACCGCCGACTGCGACACATTCAGACAGAGGGCAGCTTCGCTGAAGTTACCGCAATTTGCAATTTCTAGCAGCGCCCGCAATTGCGAAAGCTTGATGCTATCCCGATGGTTGTCTCTCATGGGCACTTAACACCGATGGGGCTAAAGGAAATAATACTTAGTTAGACAGTTTAGTTGGACAGTTTAGTTAGACGGTTTAGTTTAGACAGCTAGACGAACATGTTTGATGGTTCGAGGCAGAATGCGATCGCATTCTGAGGCCCCTATTACAAACCATATCGCTCTGTGTGGTTATATAACAGACCTAATCCGATCCGTATCATTACATAAACCTGTAATCCATATATATCAAGGGTTTTCAGGTTATGAATAGGATTCATCACAAGTATGCAAAAGATCGCTTGAATGTCCAACTTTAAATTCTTAAGGTGGAGGTATGGAAAACAGTTTTACGTATCAAGCCATGTTTGGCTTAAAGGGGGGTCTATGTTGAAAGCTAGTGCTCCATTCCTCAGCTTTATTGAGCATCATCGGACAACTCACAACCCCGATCGCGCCGCCCAAGATGGAAATTGGCGTGCTGCCCTGCAATCATTTGCCTATCGGGTGTGGGGAGTTTTAGCTGGTAGTCAAGAACCTCATGTTGAGGCAATCCGCGATCGCAGCGGACAAGTCTCCTGGCGGGTCTACGATCCGGTGACAGACTATCATACTACCTTTGCCTCTGAGCAAGATGTCCGGGTCTGGTTAGAGAAACGTTATTATCACTAGCCCATGACTTGCTGCTACCCTCCCCCGGTAGCAGCCGACGGCGCTAGCTCTCTTCAGTCATTCACAGCCCCTCTTCCCGTCTGGGAACGAGGGGTTTGGTATAGAGGACATCGGGTGCGCCAAGCGATCGCTCGGGATCATCTTAATTTTCCACTAGGGAATAACGAGGATACGGAACCTAGTCGCTGTTAGGCGCAGCCGTAACGCACCTCCCATGAAGCTTGGATGCGTTACGCCATCGCTCACGCATCCTACTAGATAAGCCGGGTTTCGACGTCGCTCAACCCTCGTCGTATGAGGATCTGGGAATAGAGCAACGTTGAACTGCTTGCCAATCATGATGTCTTCCCGCTTAACCACAGTCATAACTGCCCTCCCAGGCACCCTGAGAATTTGCAAAACAAAAACCGTTTGAACCCAGTATCCGCTACCCTGAATTCAGGGGAGGTAGTTCGCTAATCCCTTGAATCACACCGCATAGAGTCTTTTCTAGTCTGCTGGCAGATGACGGTTGACACCGAGGGATGCCGCAGGGCCGATGAGTCTTTCCGAGATGTGCGGAACGCGATCGCTGAATAGGAAATCCATGGCTGTAACACCTCAGAAACTCATTCAATATAAACAGCAAGGTCGGCGGATTACGGTGCTGACGGCGGCAGATTATCTGTTTGCCCAAATTATGGATCAGGCAGGGGTGGATGTTGTATTGGTGGGCGACTCCCTGGCCATGGTGACCTTGGGCTATGACACGACGCTGCCGGTCACTCTGGAGGAAATGCTGCACCACGCCAAGGCCGTGCGTCGGGGCGTGAAGCAGGCGTTGCTGGTTGTGGATCTACCGTTTTTAAGTTATCAGGTGAGTCTGTCCCAGGCGATTGAATCAGCGGGACGCATTCTGAAGGAAACTGGCGCAGGGGGCGTCAAGCTAGAGGGCGGCTATCCAGCGATTATCGATACAGTCGCGGCTTTGGTGCAAACGGGAATGCCGGTGCTGGGACATATCGGCCTGACGCCCCAAGCGGTACGTCGCCTAGGTTATCGGCAACAGGGAACGACTCCTGAGGCGGGAGAGCAGCTCCTTGCAGAAGCGATCGCCCTGGAGCAGGCTGGGGCATTTGCCATTGTGCTCGAACATATTCCCGATCATGTTGCCGCTACGATTAGCCAGAAGCTATCGATTCCCACCATTGGCATTGGTGCTGGCCCAGACTGTGATGGGCAAGTGTTGGTGACGGCCGACCTGCTGGGGCTGTCAGACTGGCGGCCACCCTTTGCGAAAGCCTACGCAAATCTGCGGGAAACGGTGCAAGGAGCTGTAGAGGACTTCTGCCGCGATATTCGCGAGGGTCAGTTTCCACCTTCATCTCCTAAGGGTTAAGCGTTGGGATCTGAGAGCGATCGCCCGTCTCCCCAGCCAGCTTCTTGCCGCCTTCCCTGCAATTTGGTACAAGCAGGAAGCACGGTAATTCATACAGATGACCATGTCTCAACCCTCGCTGCACGACTATCGCCAACGCTATCCCGCCCTCGCTAATAAGACCTATTTCAACTATGGCGGCCAAGGTCCGATGGCTCAGGAGGCGATCGCTGCCCTCCATGACACCCAGATGCAGATTCAAGAGCGGGGGCCGTTCTCCAGCAGCACCAATGCTTGGCTGCAGCAAGAAAGCCAACTGGCCCGGCAAGCGATCGCCGCTGAACTGGGCACACAGCCCGAGGCCATCACCCTGACTGAGAACGTGACCGTGGGCTGCAATATTGCCCTGTGGAGCATCGACTGGCGCGAGGGCGATCATCTGCTGCTGACGGATTGTGAACATCCGGGCGTGATTGCCACCGCCCATGAGCTACAGCGACGCTTTGGCATCAAGGTGTCCACCTGTCCCATCCTGGAAACCCTAAACCAAGGTGATCCCGTGGGGGCGATCGCTCAGCATCTGATGCCCACTACCCGCATGGTGGCGATCAGCCATATTTTGTGGAACACCGGCCAGGTTTTACCGATGAAGGAGATTGTGGCCGCCTGCCGTCAGCATCCTAGCTACCAGCCGGTGCGGGTTTTGGTGGATGCGGCCCAGTCTGTGGGCGTTCTGCCTTTGCAGCTTGATGACCTAGGAGCAGATTTCTACGCCTTCACCGGGCATAAATGGTGGTGTGGTGCGGCGGGCGCGGGCGGGCTCTATGTCAAGCCTGCCTGCTACTCCACGGCGGCTCCCACCTTTGTGGGCTGGCGTAGCATCACCATGGATGGCACCGGGCAACCCACGGGCTTGAAGGAAAACGGTCAACGCTACGAAATTGCCACCTCCGACTATCCCCTCTACAGCGCCCTTCGGACGGCGATCGCTCTCCATCAGCAGCAGGGAACAGCCCTGCAGCGCTACCAGCAGATTCAACAGCTCAGCGCCTACCTCTGGGAGCAGTTGCAAACTCTGCCAACGGTTCAACCCCTGCGCACCACGCCTCCCGAAGCCGGTCTCGTCTCCTTTCGCCTAGATGGACAGCCCGACCGAGCCCATGGACACCTGGTGGCTGAGCTTGAAGCCCAGCAGATCATGGTGCGCACCATTTTGCATCCCAACTGCATCAGGGCCTGCGTGCATTACTTCACCACAGAAGAGGACTGCGATCGCCTGATGGCCCACCTGCGATCGCTACTCACCTAGAGGGCGATCGCGATTAACGTGCGGGATGGCCTGCCCCATCCCTGCGCAGAATTAACAGGACGGGGTGAGGTGATCCCTGAATTATGATAAGATTCAAAAAATCTGAGATGTCTGAGTTAAAGAGGAAAGGCCATCCATGGACGCGGCACTAATTTTAGCCAAGCTGCCCGAAGCTTACTCTGTTTTTGATCCCCTTGTTGATGTGTTGCCTATTATTCCGGTTTTCTTCCTGCTCCTCGCCTTTGTTTGGCAAGCAGCAGTTGGTTTCAAATAAACCTTTGATACACCAACATGATTAGAATCCTTTAGGCACTCTCAGGAGTGCCTTTTTTCATGGCATGATCGCATGATCAGCGGTGAACCTGAACGGGTGGTGAGGCGGGGGGCGTGGGAGCATCCCACTTTTGCAAAAACAGTGCCAAGGGGGAGAATAGAAGGGTAGCCCTAGGGATCACTCGCTATGACACCTGAAGACCAAGAGCGCT